>DAOVMD010000054.1 GCA_030630935.1 Candidatus Mcinerneyibacteriota bacterium
CGCAATGACAAATAAACAACTGTTCTCTGTTCTCAGTTCTCTGCTCTCGGTTTGGTTAACAGAGTTAACCAAACATGCCCTAATCAAATGAATTTAAACCACCCAAAAGAAATAGAAATTTTTATATCATTGATAAATTCTTTTGAAAATCGTTTACGATTCTTATGACAACAATGCGTAGCCTGGGGCTTCAGCCCTAGGAAAACGATTGAAGAACAACTAGCCGTTTACGGCTAGTATGAAAACAATAAAAAATTATCCTTTCCAAGACCAAAGCATTGTCTCCCAACAAAGTAGGGGAGAACGCCGTTCGCCCTGATCAAATGAATTTAACCCTTCCGAATGATAAAAAGAAAAACAAAAGCATCGATTAACATCGATGCACTCCAAAAGAAAAACAAATAAAAAAAGATGAGATTGCCACACTTTGATAAATCAAGATTCGCAATGACATTCAGACGTTAAAAAACAAGGGAGCAAGCTCCCAGATTGCCGGAGGCACAGCCTCTTTGATAATGACAAAATGACGTTCTTTTTAAAAGCGAGATTGCCGCGGTCGTCACAATGCTTCTCCCTCGCAATGACACTCAAGCGCTTACCAATTATAAATACATTTT
Source organism: Candidatus Mcinerneyibacteriota bacterium (assembly GCA_030630935.1). GTDB lineage: Bacteria > AUK180 > AUK180 > JAQVHJ01 > JAQVHJ01 > DAOVMD01. The sequence continues at coordinate 618 of DAOVMD010000054.1, forward strand.
GCTAAGATTTATCTTGAAAAAAACTAAAAATTATGTTAGAATACGAAGACATAAAAGTTTTATTTAGTTATATAATTATTTATTATTTACTAATAAATATAATAAACGATATACAATAATTATAATTCATAATCCTAAAACGAGGTAGAGTATGAGTTTAACATTTCCGGGTGGAGTTCATCCACCTGATAAGAAGGGGTTGGCGCGCAATGCACAGATTGAGAAGATGCCTGCTCCGGAAGAGCTTATAATACCCATGTCTCAACACATTGGTGCTCTTTGTTCACCTACCGTGAAGAAAGGTGACAAGGTTTTTATGGGTCAGTTGATTGGTGATTCAGAAGCTTATGTATCAGCACCAATTCATTCATCTGTTTCGGGTGAAGTGAAGATAATCGAACCGAGACCTCATTTATTAGGTAAGAAAATTTTATCTGTTGTTATTAAGAATGACGGTGAATTCAAGAAGGTTGACGGACTTGAAGGATGCAGTGATTGTTTTTCATTATCACCTGATGAGTTAAAGAAAAAGATTCGTGCAGCCGGTATTGTAGGATTAGGCGGGGCTACGTTCCCCACGCATGTCAAGCTCAGTCCACCGAAGGAATTTCCTATTGACACCGTAATAATTAATGGTGCGGAATGTGAGCCTTATTTAACAGCAGATTACAGGTTAATGGTTGAAGATCCGGTAAGTATAGTAAACGGTTTAAAATTATTGATGTATATTTTAGATGCGAAGAAGGGTATTATTGCAATTGAAGATAATAAACGCGATTCAATTTTAATTTTTGAAGATCTTGTTGCTCGGGAGAACTCGATAGAAATCCTTGGTGTTAAGACAAAATACCCCCAGGGTGCGGAGAAGCAGTTAATTTATTCCTGTACAAAACGTATTGTTCCCGCTGGTTCTTTACCAATGGCTGTTGGGATTGTTGTTCATAATGCCGGGACTGCCAGCAAGATTCATTACTCATTGAAATTTGGTTTACCATTGATCTCAAGAGTTGTAACGGTTTCAGGAGAAGGGATTCAGCATTCGAAGAATCTTGAAATTTCAATTGGTACGACATTTAAGGATGTAATTAGATTCTGCGGGGGATTCAAAGGAACCCCGGGCAAAGTAATTGCCGGAGGACCTATGATGGGATTTGCTCAGAGTTCATTAGAAGTCCCGGTGATTAAAGGTACATCCGGAATTTTAATTTTCCCGGAAGATTTCACACATATTCCGGTAGAAGATGTTTGTATCCGATGCGGAAAATGTGTTGATGTTTGCCCGATGAAATTAATGCCGTATAAACTTGGGCAATTAGCAGAGTTTGGTTATTTTGATGAGGCAGAGGATTGGAATGCAATGGACTGCATGGAGTGTGGTTCCTGTTCCTATATCTGTCCTTCAAACAGGAGATTAATACATTATATTAAACTTTTAAAAGCTGATATTCTTTCAAAGAAAAAGAAGTAAGAGGGAAAAATGGAGACTAAGAAATTAATTGTTTCAACCTCACCGCATTTCAGGTCCAAGGATTCTGTTAAATTAATTATGTACCTTGTTGTGATTGCCCTTTTACCAACTGCAATTGTCGGTATTTATTTTTATGGACTACCGGCATTAAAAGTGATTTTATTTAGTGTTCTCACAGCAGTAATTACCGAATATATCATTCAAAAGTTTAGGAAAGTTAAAGTAACAGTTCAAGATGGTTCAGCTGCATTAACCGGCTTACTTCTTGCCCTGACATTACCACCTAACCTGCCGTTTTATATTCCGGTAATCGGGTCATTCTTTGCAATTGCGATTGGAAAACAGATTTTTGGAGGTCTGGGTTATAATCCTTTTAATCCCGCATTATTAGGGAGGGCATTTTTATTAGCAGCCTGGCCGGTTTCATTAACTACTACATGGCAAGCGCCCACAAAAGTAATTGGATTATCGGGAATACTCCAGAGCAAACTTGTTGCGGTTTTACAACCATCAGGAAATGAAGTGTTAATTGAAGCACTTTCATCCGCAACACCTTTGAATCTATTAAAGCAGGTGTTCAATACAATTCAAACAGGTGAATTATCTCAAGAGATTGGAGATAAGGTTATAAATTTATTATATTCAACAGATAACCTATTTAATTTAATGATTGGCAGAGTAGGCGGGTCAATAGGTGAAGCCTGTGCGATATTAATAATTTTAGCAGGACTTTTCTTAATAATCAGAAAGATCATCACATGGCATATCCCTGTTTCTTATATTTTAACAGTCGCTGTTTTTGCCTGGATTTTTGGAGGTCAAAAAGGCGCATTCTTTACAGGGAATCCATTATTCCATATCTTTGCCGGGGGATTAATGCTTGGTGCATTCTTTATGGCAACGGATTATGTTACGAGTCCCATGACATCCAAAGGAAAATTAATATTTGGAGTAGGGGCTGGTTTACTCGTAGTAATTATTCGAAGATGGGGCGGGTATCCGGAAGGAGTTTGTTATTCAATTCTTTTAATGAATATGGCAACTCCTTTGATTGATCGATTTACAAAACCCAAAGTTTTCGGTTTCACGAAACCGGATAAGGACTGAGGTATCGGATATGAAGGAATATTTAAAATATACCGGTGTTCTGTTAATAATTGCAATAATCGCAGCAGTTGCTTTGGGTGGGATCTACAAAGCTACCAAACCAAATATTGATAAACAGGAAGAACTCGAAAAAGCTAATGCGTTAAAAATAATCTTTGGCGACTTTGATATGGAGAGTATTGAAGTTTTAAAGATTGATGACGAGACTGAGATAAAAAAGATATATTCAAAAGACGGTGATTTTATAGGAGTTGCATTTGAAGTTATCGGCAAGGGTTTCAGTAGTAGTATAAAAACTACTGTTGGTATGAAGACAGATGGTACAATCATCGGGATTAAGGTAACTTACCAGGAAGAGACTCCCGGACTTGGTGCAAGGATGAACGAGGTGAAATCCTCAAAATATCTATGGACTTTCTGGAAGAGCGAACCGTCTTCCGGTCCAAGTTATCCAACATTCCAGCATGATTTTTATAATAAAAAATATGCTGATCTTCGCCTGAGTAAGAGTGGTGATATTAATGATGAAACCCCTGATATCGAAGCGATTACAGGTGCAACCAGTTCATCGAAAGCTGTTCTTGACAGTGTCGTAATCGGGTGTGAGAAAATACATGACTACCTGAAAAAAAATCCTGATATTGGAGATAAGTAATATGGAAGAAAAACAAAGTATTTTTAGCGTCTTTTCAAATGGGATATTCAAGGAGAACCCGGTTTTTGTTTTGGTTCTTGGAATGTGCCCGCTTCTTGCAGTTACAACATCTGCAATAAACGGCCTCGGAATGGGGCTTGCAGCCAGCTTTGTCTTAATTATGTCAAACTTAATAATTTCATTGGTCAGAAATTTTATTCCTGATAAAGTTAGGATTCCGGCATTTATTGTTGTAATTGCCACATTTGTTACAATTGTTCAGTTTGTAATGAAGGGATTTTTCCCTGCTCTGGATAAAGCATTAGGAATATTCATTCCATTAATTGTTGTTAACTGTATTATCTTAGGTAGAGCCGAAGCTTTTGCTTCAAAGAACAATCCAATCAGAGCAATAATAGATGGAATTGGTATGGGTATAGGGTTTACACTCGCCCTGCTCCTGATTGGTGGAGTAAGGGAAGTCCTGGGAGCAAATAAACTTTTTGGATATTTAGTTTTTCCCGAAACATTCAAACCTTTAGTATTCATGATTCTACCACCAGGAGGCTTTCTGACGATGGGTTTATTATTAATGTTCTTCAATTGGATCTCTCATAAACGTTCTATTACTGAAGCAAAGAAGCAAATTGCGGCAAAGGAGTAAACTATGATTATTGCAAAATTATTTATAATAGTTATTGGTGCGATCTTTGTAAACAACTTTGTCCTTGCAAGGTTCTTAGGAATCTGTCCATATCTCGGAGTTTCAAAGCACTGGGAATCTGCAATGGGAATGGGATTAGCTGTTATTTTTGTTATGACTCTCGCTTCATTTATTACATGGATAATCTATAGGTATGTTCTCCTTCCATTTGAGAGTATTGGAGCAGTTGCAGTTCTTCAAACAATTACATTTATCCTTACAATTGCTGCTCTTGTTCAGGTAGTTGAAATGATAATGAGAAAAACAGCACCGGCACTCTACAAAGCATTAGGGATTTACCTTCCTTTAATTACGACAAATTGTGCTGTTCTTGGTGTTACATTACTTAATATTAAAGATAATTTTAATCTGTTAGAGACACTTATTCATGGTTTCGCTGCGGGGGTAGGTTTTACACTTGCCCTGTTGTTAATGGCAGGAATCAGAGAAAGGTTAGAGTTTGCAAAATTACCGAAGGCTGCACAAGGCTTTGCAATTGCATTTATAATTGCCGCTTTAATGTCTTTATCGTTCCTGGGTTTTTCAGGATTAATCACAGAATAATGGAGGATCAATTACAATGTCTGAAAATATCATTATAATCGCATCCTTATCCCTTGGGGGATTAGCATTATTCTTCGGAGTATTAATCACTGCAATCTCCAAGAAGTTCGCAGTTGAAATCGACCCGAAAATCCTTGAAGTGGAAAAGGCATTACCCGGTGCAAATTGCGGAGGGTGCGGGTATCCGGGATGTGCAGGATTTGCAGAAGCAGTTGTCCTGGCAGGAGTATCGCCTACTTTATGTGCTCCGGGCGGTGAATCATCCGTAAAGGCAATCGCCGAAATCCTCGGTATTACAGTAGAGAAAAAAGAAAAAATGATAGCAAGATTAACCTGTAATGGTGGAGCTCTTCGGGCAAAAGACCGATATATCTATGAAGGAATTGAAGATTGTAAAGCAGTTAAGCTTCTTAATAGCTTTAAGGAATGTCCGTATGGATGTTTTGGATTTGGGAACTGCGCAGTTGTCTGTCCGTTTGATGCAATCTATATTTCAGATGAAAATCTACCTGTGATCGACCCGGAAAAATGCACTGCCTGTGGTGCTTGTGTTAAGGAGTGCCCCCAGGATATTTTAATCCTGCTTCCTACAGCAAAAGATGTATACTTAATTTGTAATAATACTGAAGCCGGGAAATTTGTTTCAAAAGCCTGTGAAGTCGGCTGTATTGCCTGTGGGATGTGTGTAAGAAACTGTCCCATCGAGGGCGCAATTGAATTAGTAAATAACCTTGCAGTTCAGAATAAGGAGTTATGTGTTAATTGCGGAATCTGTGCTACAGTCTGCCCAAAAAATTGTATCCAGGATCACCGTCCTGAAAGTAGGGGAGTCGCACTAATTCTTGAAAAATGTATTGGCTGTACAATGTGTGCAAGAAAATGCCCCGTAAATGCAATCTCCGGAAAAGTTAAAGAGGTCCATAAGGTTGATCCGGAGAAATGTATCGGTTGCCTGAAATGTTATGATGTATGTCCGGTAAATGCAATTAATATTACAACCGAAATTAAAAAGATCCCGGAATACTATAAAAATAACCAGTTTAAAAAAGAAGTAAAAGAGAAGAAATAAATTGATTTTTTTTGACACACATTCACATATTATTCCTAACCTGGATGATGGCCCCGATGATGAATCCGAGACATTGGAATTATTAAAATTATATCAAACCAGGAATATAAAAAAAATTATTTGTACACCTCATATCTACCATGGATTATATGAAAATTCAAAGGATTCAATTTTAGCGAAGTTTAAGATCCTAAAAAAACTCATCCGGGATAATAACATTGAGATTGAAGTTTACCCCGCATCAGAGGTAATGGCTTACATTGGTTTGGAAAAAGATTTATTCTCTGATAAGATTTTAACTGTGAATGATGAAAAAAAATTTGTATTTATTGAGTTTCCGTTAACCGGCTATCCTGCATTTGTTGAGGATATGGTCTTCAAAGTTCAAGTAGCAGGTTTAATTCCCATTCTTTCCCATCCTGAAAGGTATGCTGCAATCGTTAAAAACCCCCTGAAAATATTCGATTATTTGGATAGAGAAATTTTAATTCAGATGAACTCCGGGAGTATTACAGGGAAGTTTGGAAAAAATGTTTTGAAAACTGCCGAGTTTATTTTAAAGCATAAGCTCTTCCATTTTGTCGGGACTGATACACATTCAATCTCGTCACGACGCCCTGATCTACCGGAAGCTTATGAAAAATGCAAGACTTATTTAAATGAGGAAGAATTAAAAATCATCTTCAAAGATAATCCGGAAGCATTAATTTCCAATGAGCGGATTCAATACCTTGAACCCATTCCTTATGAAAGTCAGGAAAAAAAAATCTTCGGGTTCTTCAAAAAAATCTTCAATTCGGATTAAATACTTATGACGAAAAAACTTTATGCATCAATTGATATCGGAACAAATACAATCCGCTTATTAATTCTAAAAAATCCTCTAAAAAAAGATGAAAAGATAATAGTTAACCTGGTTAGAACTGCCAGATTAGGAAAGAACATTCAATCTACGGGTAAAATTCCTCAGGAAAGTATTGAAACTGCAAAAAAGATTTTCTTAGAATATAAGGAAATTATTGATGTGAATAAAGTAAAGAATCTCTATTCTGCTGCAACTGAAGGAGTCAGAAAAGCAAAGAATAAAGAAGAGATTCTTAGTATTTTTGAAGATATCTTCTTAATTAAACCTGAAGTAATTACAGGTGAACGTGAAGCTGATTTATTGAAAACTGCAAACTTTGAATTCATTAAGATCTATGGTCAGTTTTTATTGTTTGATGTAGGCGGGGGGAGTACAGAATTTATTCTCGAATCAACTAAACAAAGTAGGTTTGTTTCAATACCTGTGGGGATTTTAAGAATATTTGAGAAATATTTCAAATCACAACTTTCACTTGATGAAAATGAATATAGGACAATTTCAGATAAACTCATTGAAGAGTTGAAATTCATTATTGACGAGTTTACTTTTGAGGAGATTCCCCTTATCGGAACAGGTGGAACTGCAACAACTTTATCTTGCATTTATAAAGGTTTAAAAAAATATAATCATTATAAGGTTCATCATTCACATATACCATTAGAAGAGATTGAGATTATTTTCGATACAGTGAATGCTCTCGACCTTGAATCAAGAAAAAGATTAATCGGTATGGATCCCGATAGGGCAGATATTTTATTACCGGGAATATTAATAATTAAGGCGATCATGGAAACTTTAAACGAAAATAAATTGATTATTTCTGATAAAGGGATATTATTCGGTTTAATTTATGATAAGATCCAAGATTTGAAAAAGAAAAAGGAGCATTAGATGACCAGCTCAAAATTAACCCAGATTGTGACTTTCGAATTAAATAATGTGATTTTCGGGATTGATGTTTTTGAAATTGATAAAATTCTTAAAAAAGAAAACTTGATTGACCTTCCCAGAAAAGAGATTACATATTTGATTGCAATGATAAAAATTGAATCAGAAATAATCTCAGTTGTAAGTTTAAGAAAACGATTCTCAATTCCTATCGCAGACCTAAAAAAAGAGAAAATTATTGTAATTAGACACTTGGACAATCTGATTGGGTTACTCGTGGATAATGTTAAGAAGTTAATTGAATTTGAAGAATATGAAAAAATCTCAACTAAAACATGTCATGGTTTACCTTCTGAATTATTCACAGGCAAGATAAATGCCCAAAACATGGATATTTTTATCATCGATGTTTTTAAATTATTAGAATATTCAGGCAAGCTAACTTTTAAATTCACTAAAAAGAAAGTAAAGAAACCTCGGAAAAAGAAAAAATAAATTAATCATTGAAAGGAAGAATATTAATGTTTACACATCTCCATAATCATTTTAAAGGGTCCTTTTTTGATAGTATAATTGATGACAAGAAGGCATTTGCAAAGTTAAATTCTGATAATAACAAGGGATTAGCGATTACAGACCATGGTCAAATGAATTATATTGTAAAATTTTCCAATAACGCCCGGGAGTTCGGGATAAAACCATTACTTGGAATGGAATTTTATTTTGTTGAAGATGCTACGGAAACTATCAATACAAAAGATAATTTTAGGAACCACTTAGTATTAATTGCAAAAGACTCTGAAGGATTTAAAAACCTTGTTAAACTAAATAATATATCCTGGAAGGATAATTACTTTCAACGAACTCCAACAAGTACATTACGCGGTTTATTAGATTGGAATATGATCGAAGAATACAATAAAGGATTGATCTGTCTTACCGCTTGTTTTTTCGGGTCTTTACCTTATAAAGTCATTAATAGTTCACAGAAAGATGTGGAAAAGGAATATTTTAAGTATAAAGAGATCTTTGGAGATGACCTGTATTTGGAGATGAGTTACCATGGTATACCTGAAGAGAAAATTGCAAATGAAGGTATTGAATTTCTGATTAAAAAATTTAATCAGAAAGGAGTTATAACTCAGGATTCCCATTACCTTAACCCGGATGATTATAAAACTCAGGACATTTTAATAAATACAAGATTTGGCTATGCATCAAATTTCCACTTTAAATCTAAGGATTATTATTTCAAAAGTGAAGATGAAATGAGAAAACTTGGATTCAAAGAAGAATACTTAAATAATACAAATGAAGTTTATGAAAAAGTCAATTTCGATATTATCGAGTTCTATAAAGAAATAAAAAATGATTTTATAGTACATGAATCAGATAAGGGGGAGGGGAGTAGTTTTATCGGAGAAGAAATTCCATTCTCCACATGGAAAACACTTGGGCTTAAGGAAACATTGAGAAGAACTAATTTAGTTGTTGGATATTCTGATAACTTACTCGATAAAATCTATGATGCTATACCTGACTTTAATAAATCACTAAAGGAAAATCTCATTCAGTCGGATGAACTTAGAGATAATTTTGCAAACACACATAAAAATCTCTTTTCAATTGCCCAAACACTTGAAGATTTCTATATCGACTTTAAAGTATTACTTCAATATAAGATAAGAGCAAACTCTGATAAAAAAATCTTGGATTACTTCCCTGTAGTAAGGATACAAGATTATAACGGTCTGCTCTTGCAGTATGATCTCGAATCAATGAAGATTCTGGGTTTTTTATAAAAGGAGCATTTTAATATGGATTCAATTGCACCTAATTGGTTAATAGTTTTTAGGATTTCAACTTCGTTATTTGCCGGATTAATATTATTAGGATTAATAATCTGGGGGTATTTCAAAACCAAAAACCCCGGGTATATTATAATTGGTGGGGCTAATATTCTGCATATCTTGTTCCAGGTTGTTAAAGTGGTCTCCTTATTTGTCGCTCAAGCAACTTTCTATCAAATAAATCAAGTATTAATGTACCTAAGTTCTGTGGTATTCTTAATTTTAGTTATTGGTCTTATAGTTCTTATCGTGAAATCAGAAAAAAGATGAATGTAGTTTAATCTTTAAAAAGTTGCTATATGTAAATTGTTTAAATGTTTATGAAATCGCGACATCGTAACTTGAATAAAACAAACCTTATTAAATATTCTTCAGTTGATTTCTACATTAAAATAGATTCGTATGAATAATCAAGTTTCGATTTCATTATTAAAGTGTATCTTATATGCTGAAGTAAACATAATATATATTATCGGACATTGTGTGAGATTGGAAATTGAACATATTTAGGTTAAAGTTATAGTTTAAGGTTGTTACCTATCTGTTGGTATATTGGACATTATTATGATTAGGATTGTTTTTGTTTGCAAAATCTTTTTATATTTATCAATATTTGGGGAAACTTTTTTATAAATAAGATTTTTTCAATTGAATTTTTAATTTATTAAAATTACACCCTATTTTTAAAATTACTTTTTTATATTTCTTTTATTACAAGATTTTATATTCTAGAAAATGGTTTGAATTACTTAAAGTAACACTTTAAGTAATTCTTGTAATAAATTTATATTTTTGATATTTGCCCATTAGAATAAAATAATTCAAACAAACCATTAGGACGGATTTTTAGGTTTTCAATATTTTTTCCTGTAATTGCGGTTTCAGATATTGAGAATAATGGAATATGACAAAAGTCTCTTGTTAAAGCTTGTCTAACGGCATCTTTATAAAAGATTGATCTAAAAGCTTTATCAGTTTTTGATCTTGCTTTTAGAAGAGAGATATTGACAGAGAAATTATTATAATGGCAATCATTTTGCAGACTTTTCCCATGTAACAATGAAAAAGCAAAGAAGTCGGGGTCTGGTCTATCAATCCAAGCTGAGAAGAAGATTCCAGCTTTCCCTTTTGAAGTTTTTTCATCTAACTGTTCCCAAGGTAGACTATAAGATTCGAGTGTAATTCCAGTACTTTTTTTGAAATTTAGAGCAAGTGTTGCAACGAATTCTTCTCTATGTGGATCATTAATACAATAGATAGTTGGCCTGAAATCTTGAGGCATCACCCCATCATGGATTAATTCATTAAATATTTCCTTAGCTTTTTCCGGATTAAATTCTAATACTTTAGATTTCAGGTATTCATTATCATCAGGCCAAAGTACATCGGGTATAATATTATAAACTCTTGATATACCATAAGTTCCCATATGTTCATCGATTAATTTATCCCAATCAATACTATGGTAGAATGCTTTTCGGAATCTGGTTTCGGAATATATTGGTGTTTTACATGAAAAACCGATATAATAATAAGAAAGTCCCTTAGTCTCTATTATTTTTACTTTATTTTTATTCTTCATTTTCTCTATTAACGGAGAGTCAATTTCGAGAGCAACATCAATTTTACGATCAACTACATTTTTAATTCTATCATTATCTTCTTCAAATGGCAAAAAATATACTTTTGAGAAGTTTGGTTTTCCAGCCCAATAATCTTCATTCCTTACTAAAAGCACTTCATGATTCTTTTTCCAATGCATAAATTTATA
>DAOVMD010000084.1 GCA_030630935.1 Candidatus Mcinerneyibacteriota bacterium
GATAGAATTAGAGAGACTCTCAAAACAAGCCGTCATAAAAAAACTTATAATGAACTAATTAATTACTCTATTAATCAGACTCTTAGTAGAACATTCCTCACGTCATTAACAACGCTCATGGTTGTTTTGGCAATCTTTATCTGGGGAGGAGAAGCCTTACATGATTTCTCTTTCGCATTAATGATTGGAATAATTACAGGTACTTATTCTTCAATCTTTGTTGCAAGTCCTTTATTAATTGAATGGAAGAAGTTGTTTTCTTCTTCAGCAAAATGACAGAAACAATATTAATTATCCTTGGTTATATAGTCTTCCATATTGTTTTAATAGTAGGGTTAATCCTTATTCCGATAGGATTAAGCGGAACATTTATTATAGTTGGCGATGTTCTGGTTTTTTCTCTTTTTGATAAATTTGATAGAATCCCTATTTGGCTTATCGTTGTTTTTTTTATTGCATCCGTATTGGGTGAGGTCGTGGAATATTTATCAAGTGTAGTAGGTACTAAGAAATTCGGAGCTTCCAATCTTTCAATTGTCTTGATGTTTGTTTTCATGATTGCAGGAGGTATCATCGGTGCGTCATTCACATTTGGATTAGGTGCGATGCTCGGTGCAATAATCGGGGCTTTTGTTGGAGCTTTAGTTGGTGAGCTGATTTCAAAAAAGGATTTAAAAAAGGCATTAAAAGCCGGGACAGGAGCATTCCTCGGTAAGATGACTGCTTGGATCGTTAAAGTTAGTATAGGTATCGCAATGGTTGTAATTTCGGTAATTTTAATTTGGATTAAATTTTAGGGCGGCGTGCAGATGGATTTATTAAAAAAGATGATTCTTGAACAGGGTCAGGTGATTGAAGATGGAGAGATACTTAAAGTGGATTCTTTTATTGATCACCAGATTGATACGGGGCTAATGAAAAAAATAGCAGAAGAATTTATTGTACATTTTAAAGAGCTGGGCATTATTAATAAGATTACAAAGATAATTACGATTGAAGCTTCAGGTATTGCAGTTGCGGTTGTAGTAGGGATGTTCATCGAAAGACCGATTATTTTCGCAAGGAAAAAAATTCCAATCACATTAATTGAAAAATTATATTCCAGAACGATAATCTCACCTACAAAGAACGATAAAGTTGAACTTGTGATTTCAAGTAAATACCTGGGTAAAGAAGATAAGGTTTTTATTATTGACGATTTTTTAGCTACCGGCACAACTTCAATCGCTTTGATTGAAATGATCAAAGAATCAGGAGCCGAAGTACTTGGAACAGGAGCAATTATAGAAAACTTTTTCCAGGGCGGTCGGGAGAAGATTCATAAAAAATTCCCAGATTTGGAAATCTTTTCTTTAGTATCAATTGAATCAATGAATTCAAGTGGTGAAATAATTTTTAAGTAATATTGGTATTATGAAATATTTTATACAAATATCCCGGAAGTTTTTATTAATAATTTTATTGCTATCAATATTGGCAATTTCTTCCAGGTCTGGAATTCTACAAGACCTGATCGATAAGGTGAGATTTATAATGAAACTGGAAAAAGTGGATCAGCCCTCAATAACTTCTAAGGATTCCGATGAAAGGTTAAAGAGTAAAAACATCTCTTTTATATTTGAATTACCTTCAGTGAATTATTTAATTTCAGAAACAGGTAGGATTGTTCCAAGTTCTTTTAGGGAAGGGATATTAAAGAGGAACATTTATTTTATTAATTTTATTGATGAACTTGAGATTCTAAATTTCATGGTATATCTTCCTCCTGTTCATATTGAGATGTTAGATGATTTCCTGAACGGCAATGTTGATAAAGTTTTTGCGATTTCAACAAAAAAATTCAATGATTTAAATGAAGACGAGAAAAAACTTGTTTTAGAATTACCTCAAGGCTCTGATAGTAATTCTGATGTTCTTTCTCCTGCTCAGTTGAATGAAGAATGGTTTTTAAATATAATCTGCAGGTATAACCTTTCCTTATTAAAAGATTTCGAGATTGAAGATGATGAAGATTGGGAGAAGGTTAAAGTTAAAACATCAGGCTTTACGAATGAGGATAAGGAACTTTTATTAACTCTCGAAGTTCGAGCCCTCTCTGAATATAGGAACAAATTAAAGAAGTTACTAAAGAGTTATTCTATTGAATTCCTATCAAATACACGCTCGGGTTCAGAACCAGGATTGTTTTTATCCGAAGCCGCAATCCTTACTGATACTTCAAGCCTTTCAATTTTGACAGATTTAAAAGACGGTCGAAATAAGTATTTTAAAAGTTCTGGTTATTTTTCGTTAAACCGTGATATCACACAAAAAGAAATTCCCTTGATAACAACAGCAGGTTTTTCTTATATACTTACAGATGAAGAAGCGTTAATGGAGTCACTTCAAAGTATTGAATATCCTGGGTTGTCACTTAAAGAAATTGAACAGTTTCCGTATTATATATTTTTTACAGTTGAGACCGGGAAAATTATTCAAATTTTATTTTATCATTCAGAGTTTAAGGATGTATTTAAACAGGAAAATTTAAAGGACTATAAACAAAACCTCAGAAAGATTTATGATTCAATCCCTGATAATACCGCTGAAGGTGTTTTCGAGAATAAAGATCCGCTCTATATAGTTTTAATACCAACTGATGTGCTTTTTGATTATACAAAAGAAGATTTTAAAGTTTTAAAGGAACTTTTTGAATATACAATTGATCTTTATATGTTTTCTTATGTTCCAATTAAAAATCATTTAAAGAAACATAATGATAAGGAAAAAATGTTCTTATTAAGAGATTTATTAGCCAACGCACATAGAGATATATATAGGGATTGGAATAAGGCTCAAAAGATGTCTTTTGATATATTGACCAGCATGAAAAAGGATATTAAAATAATTTCAACTGATTTAGAGAAGATTGAAGATCCTGAAAAGCTAATGACTGCTACAGGAGAATTGGATAAAATAAAAAGGGATTTTTTAACTTTACGTTCGTATTATTCAAATCTCAATGAATTTACTGTTGAGGAATTCGATCTATTTAGTAGTCAAATGAAAAAAATCATAAAAGAATTTGACATTGAAGAATTTACAAAAGAACACCCGGAATGAAAATCAAAAAAGCGACAAAAGTATTTATAATATTTTTCTTTTTACTTTTTTTTATTTCAATTATAATCTTTTTATCCCTCCCTGAAATATTAAAGTCAATTTTAGTAGCACATGTTTCTTTTGGTAAAGACTATAAGGTCCAGATCGGTAATGTTACCGGAGATTTTATAAATTATATTAAAATAGAAAATGTTCTAATAGAGAATAAGAGTTCAGGAGAACAGGTCTTAGCTTTTAAAAAATTAAGAGTTGAGTATAATTTAATTTATCTTCTCCGAAATGAAATTTATATAAAGAAACTGAATCTTGATAATTTTTATCTTAATGTTTATAAAATCAATAAAGACGAGTTTAATATTTCCGAGCTACTTAGTTTTAAAAAGAGTTCGAAAAAGAAGAAAGCAAAAAAAACAAAGAAATCTAAGTTTATTTTTTCAGTTTATGATATTGACATAAAAAAATCCACATTTTTATTTAACGATAATAGGGTAGAACTGAATTTTTCCGGGGTTGATTTTAAAGGTAATGCAAAGAATTCACTTTCTGAGAAGGATGTATTTAAAATAAAGATTAAGAATGTCGGGGTTGATTTATATATAGATGTCCTTGGAACCAAAATTCAGGATATAATGGCACGAGATACCTCAGGTGAAGTAATAATAACCTCCAAGGCAATCAATTGGTATAATGTAAAAGGTAAGAGTCGTACAGGAGAGTTCAAGAGTGATGGTCATGTTTTATTCAGTGAACAGAAATTCCGCGTTGATGTTCACTCAGCTTCACTTGATCTAAGTGAAATAGACAGGATTTTCATTCATGATAATAAAAAAAATCTTAAGGGTAAAATCAATGCCACCGCTAAGATATTCGGTAGTTTTGGGGAGTTTCATATTCTTGGTTTTGCCAAAAGCGATCAAATCTTTGCTTATGGTCAAACCTTAACAAACATCAGTTCAGAAATTATCTTTGAGAAAAACAACTTAACTTTAAATGTTGAAAGAGCTAATTGGAATGAAGCAGATGTTTTGGGTACGTTCAAGTTACATCTAAAAAGTGGGGGATTTATTATTAAAGGCCGTGGAGAGAATATTGATCCTATTAAAATTCTCCCTGATATTGATTTTGAGAAGGATAAGATTAATGTATCTTCTAATTTTACCTTAGAATATACCCGGACATCTACCGGTACGGATAAGTTCACAGGAAATTTCTGGAATATTTCAGGGGACATATTACAATATAAAATTTGTAATAGTAAGTTCAGTTTTAATAAGGAAGATGAGCTGGTAACATTTAATAAAATAGTACTTAATAATTCCTTTTTACAATGTGAAGGATTAGGAATATTAAGATTGTCAGAAATACCGGTAATTAATTTTGAGATTACTAAGGGGAATGTAATTATTGAGAATTATTATTCGCCTGCAATCGGGAAAGTTGGAGTAATTGGAAAGGTTTTTGGTCCTATAAATAACTTAGCAGGAGAGTTGACTTTAACAGGGAATACTCTGAGCTATGCAGATTTCGAGTTTATTAATTTCTCAGTACAATCACAGTTCCACTTAACAGATAACTTTCCTGATAATTTAATATCAAAGGGTGAGATTAGTATCGAAAACATTAAAACACCTTATGAGTGGTTAGATAATCCTGAGAAAATTAATTTGAATTATAATTTAGACGACGGGCATTTAAAGTTTAAAAAGTTTAAATGCCAATATCTTGATTCTAACGTTATCGTAGTAGGAGATGTTTCTGAGGTTTTTTCAACTGAACCTATTGCTGCTTTAAATGTCATTTTTGAAAAAATCCCTTATACCACTTCATTAGGAACCAATGTCCCTCCATTGAGCTTTAAGGCAGATGGAAATGTTGTTTTAAACGGCTGGCTTAATGATTATAATATAATGGCAAATGTTTTAATTACAGAATTATTTCTCGGAAAATATGATTTTGATCCGATTGTTTGTAATGTTAATCTTACTAAAAATCTCCTTCAAACAAAAATGGAAAACCGCGAAGGATCATTTTTTATTGATGGAGTATTTTTTCTCAACGAACCCGATATTTCATTTAATTTGGAAGCCAGGTTGTCCAGAATCAAATCAGAAATCCTACTGGGTTTTTTCAAGAGCCCGGTCTTAGAAGACCTGTCAGGGAAATTTAAAATTGATTTATTAGCCGGAGGAACTTTAAGTAACCCCAGGTTTTCAGGAACATTTAGCTCTAATATTTACAATGTAATAAAAAGGGTTGAGCTGGGAATCTTGAAAGGAGAATTTTCCTACAGTGATGCATCTTTACAGTTCAAGGATATTAAATTAGAACATAAATTATATTCAATTTTATATAACGGTAATCTGCCTATAAATATTTCTTTGAACCCCATGAAGTTTGCTCTTGATCAATCAGGAAAAATTAAAGGTTTACTTGACTTAAATAGTATTTCACTGGAGACGGTGACTTATTTCGTTGCATACCTTCCATTCTTTAATAAGAGAATTAAGAATCTTGATTTCCTAAAGAAAATTGAGGGAATCCTGAACGGGCATTTGGAGATTTCCGGGATGCTTGAAGCACCACAGTACTCGGGTCATATTAAATTAAAGGATGGGAGAATCAAATCAGAGATTATAACTGAAACCTCTGAAAGAATTTTTATCTTACCATTTTCAAAAACTGTGACGTCATTAGGATTTGATATCAGGGATATAAATGCGAGTATTGTTCTTGAGCCATTGGGTGATGGCAGTAATAGAATAAATTTAGCATCGTTCTCAGGTAAGTTCAAGAGTAGCAATACCGAAGGAGCATTTATCTTGGCGGGGTCACTCGACCTTGATAATTTTAACCCGGATAAATTTAATTTGAATTTTAAACAAACTTCAGGAGTTATCTCATTAATTCTTCCTGATACCACCGTTACCTTTGAAGATGCAGATATTACATTCAGTAATTTACAGGGAGACTCAATGCCATCCATAACAGGTACGATTAATGTTATTGAAGCGAAGACCGGTTATGACTTTATTAGAATCCAGGATATATTCAGTATTATTTATAATATTGGTATTGATATTAAAGACTTAATTGTGGAAGATGATGGAGTTAAACCTTCATTTGAGAAACTTTCATTTAATGTTAAACATGATATGAAGATTAACCTCCTTGTAAAAGTGAAAGATAATATAAAATTCACAGGCACTCAACAGAATTTCTATTTAAATGCACGAGAGGTTAATGTTAAAGGTACCCTAAACGCTTTTACCCTATTGGGAGACATCGATATTCAGGGTGGGAAAATATATAAATGGGGGCATACCTTTAATCTTACAAAGGGTTTTATAAAGTTTAATTTGGAAGATAAATTTGACCCGGAACTGGACATGATTCTTCAAACCAGAATTCAGGAATACCTGATCCTGATAAAAATAACAGGTAGGAAATCTGCACCGGAAATTGAATTCTCTTCAATTCCTGAACTTGATAAGGGAAGGATTTTTACGCTTTTATTTATTCATCAAACTCCGGACTTTTTAAAGGATCCGAATAAATTTGAAAGTGAATTTTTAAAGGAATTAGTTTGGGAATCGTTAATTACAGAAGGGTTTAATCTTGCAACTTCACGACTTGCTCCAGGGCTTAACCGGTTCTTTGATGTTAAACGCATAAAAATTGAAGCAGGTGGTGAGAATGAAGAATCGAAACAATTATACCGTGCAACTTTGGGTAAATATATTACTCCCAGAATGTACTTAAGTTATTCATCATATGTTTATCAGAACCCCCGCGACCCAAGCCTAACACTTGCAATACATGTTAATGCGTATATGTTATTTAAGTCTGAAATTAGCCTAAGCCCTCATCCGGAAAGAAAGATTGGAGACTCGATAGGTATTGAAGTCCATAGAACAGTTGATTTTAATAAGTATTTATTTAAGTTATTTAAGTTAGAATTAAAGTCAATAGACGATGAAGAAAGTATTGATGAAAGAAAAGAATATTAAAAGTAAAAGAAACTATATTAGAATTGGGATAAAGTTATTTATTGTAATCACAATCACTGTTATTTCAGTTATTTTCTGGCATACAATTGACGACACGTCATGGAAAGAATTAAAAAATATTAACCTGAATTATTTCTTGATGGCTGCGGTTGCTGCAGGATTAGCTTGGATACTTGATGGCCTCAGGATTTGGATTCTCTCGAAGGCATTGGGGTATAAAGTCTCGCTAGGGTATTGTATCGGAGTTAATCTTGCAAACCTCTTCGTATCAACTGTAACTCCTTTTCAATCAGGAGGAGCGCCGCTGCAGATTTATATGCTGAATAAAAAAGGAATACCTGTTGGAAAAGCTCTCACAATCGGATTAGTAAAGTGGTTAATTTTAATGGTGCTATTCTCAGTTATCAGTACAATTGTTTTCTTTTCAAAAGACCTATTCCTGGTTGATGAAAAAGTATTTCAATTTTTTAAAAATGTAATAATTTTTGTTCTAGCGATAGTTATAATTTTTATGTTATCCGGTTTCTTTCCTTTTTTTTATAAAAAACTTATTTCAAGACTGATTATTTGGATATGTAAAATTAAATTCCTGAGAAAATATAGAAACAAAATGTTAAGAACAATTAATGCTTTGATCGAAGAATTTCATGCATCATTTATATCATTTACAAATACAAATAAAACATATCTATTTCTTAATATGATTGTCACAATATTATTTATGATCTGTTATGCTTCAGTTGCTGTTTTTTTAATGGCGGGATTAGGGAAGATTAATATCCTGGATTTCAATATAGTCTGGCAGATTATGATTCTGCAGATCTTCTTGATCTTTGTAATTTATTTTTCCCCAACTCCAGGAGCAAGCGGAACCATGGAAGCAGGTTTCGCACTTCTATTTATTGGTATTGCATCAAAGTCAATGATAGGTTTTGTCGTATTATTCTGGAGAATGTTTACCAATTTTATTCCAGTTATACTGGGAGGTTTCTTTATATTGAAATTCTTTAGTGGTAAACCAATGGTAAGGGAAATTAAGACAACAATTGAGTTCGAAAGAGAAAAAATTAAAGAAGAATTTGAAAAAGTTGCCGAGATACAGCATGGCGATTCGGAAGAGAAATAGAGAGTTATTTTATTTTTTTCTAATATGAAAAAATATCTTGACTTTTTAAAGAAAACTATGTTATAATGTCTATTGTAGTAAAATATTTAATAGATTTTAATATCAACCATTTTTTTAAAGGAGGTGACAAAAATGGCAGAAGAAGAAAAGAAAACAACTCCACCACCGGAACCCGAAGCACCGAAAGCTGAGGCACCAGTAGAGTTTACTTTTACCGAGGAAGAAATTGCTGATGGTAAGGGCGTAGCATGGTTAAGTTATTTAGGAATTTTAATTTTGATTCCTTGGTTAACCAAAAAAGAAAATGCTTTTGTTAAACCTCATGTAAGACAGGGTTTAATGGTAATAATCATTTTTATTGCTTTAAGTATTCTATGTTCACTAGCCCCAATTCCAATTCTTGGATGGATATGTGTGGCAATCGGTGGCTTAGGTTATTTAGCAAACTTAGTTTGTGCAGTTATTTCTATAATTAATGCATTCCAGGGAAAATTCTGGAAGATGCCTTTAGTCGGAGATTGGGCACAAGAATGGTTTAAAGGTATTATCTAATAAGAAAGATTTAAAATTAAGGGTAGGGCGATTTATTAATTTACCTACCCTTTTTTTTTGGTAAATTTATGGAAAAATTACTTTATATTCTTGGCTCAGCGGTATGTCACCAGCTCCCGGAACGTTCGTTTTTTATAGCTGGACATCAGCTACCTATATGTATGAGATGTTCCGGAACTTACCTTGGAGCAATCATTACTTTTTTATTTTATCTGGTAACAGGAAGACTTAAGAGAGGAGCCTTTCCTAAAATGCCGATTTTTCTGACAATCCTAGCTTTTCCATTGACAATGGGTCTTGATGTTGTAACGGTTAATTTAGGTTTGCGTCCTCCAAGTGGTGATATTAAATTATTAACAGGGATATTTGCAGGCTTTTTTATCGCGTCATTCCTGGTCCCTGCTTTTCATACAGGCTTCTCAGGGAAGTATCAGGATAAAGAGTTCTTTACGAATTTCTGGTTTGTGTTAATTGCCCCTCTGGTATTTGTTGCCGCGTATTTTCTAGTTCATATTCAATGGCTGCCAATGTTTTATTTCACCGCAATTCTGCAAAACCTCTCAATTCTATTAATCTTTATGACTCTAAACCTTTTCATCTTTTTAACAATCTTTGAAAAGAAATATATGTACCCGATCCCAATAAGAAGCATCATTAAAAGCCCCCTGCCAATTGCATTTGTCCTTACAATTGTTGAATTATCTTCAATATTTGTGTTAAGAACTATATTTGTCCCACCCGAATACATGGCTATGTAA
>DAOVMD010000342.1 GCA_030630935.1 Candidatus Mcinerneyibacteriota bacterium
AAAGATGCAACAGGCCCGGTAATCATGGCAATTACAACTGTTACATATAAAGTAAAATTCTCTAAGGAAGGTTATGGTTTCATTACATTTGACATGATCCAGGTACCGGATGGTTATGATATCATGGAGATTTATTATGGCCTCCCTTCAAAACGCATTGATGCGAAACAGAGATTACAGGAAATCAACACAAAGATAATTCAGGATCAGCAGACTTCAGGTTTCACAATTACAACAGAATCCACCGATAATGAAGATGTCGAAAGTCTTGAAACCAAACTTAAAACTTTCATAGATAAATATAACTTCAGGCACTTTGATATTTGTGCTGATCTATTCCATTATAACCCCGCGTACACAGAGACTGAACTTGAACTTGAAAAGAAAAAGATGATTAAATATTTTGAAGTTTTCTGGGATGAATTTGGAACCGTGGAAAGTAATTCATTATTATTGACCTCAACAAATTTCTTAAGTGTTGCAGTTATGCCAAATGATATTGACTATTGGAATAAAGCATTATTCCCGGGAAAACAGCTGTATTATCAGGTTAAATTTTCCAAGGAAGGTAATGGTTATATAGAGATCGTTTCATGTCAGACAAAGAAAGGATTACAACTCAAGAGTATAAGCTTCGGTCTTCCGGTCGATAGGAAAAATGCGAAGGAAAGAATTCTCGATATCTCAAATAAAATTAAATAAATAACAATAGTTTCGCTTCGCTACACAGTAAAGAGTTCAAGTGTTCAAGTGTTTAATGCATGCTATGCATGCGTTCAAATGTTATTGTAGAGACGCACACTTGCACGTCTCGATAAAATAATTTAAAAACAAAAAAATAAAATTTTTAATTATCCCTTCGAAGACCAAAGCATTGTATCCCAGACAAAGTAGGGGCTACCGGCCGGTCGCCCTGACCAAATGAACTTAATCCTCCCGAATGAAAGGTATGAAAAAAAAGAATAAATATTTCTCTCCCCGAAGTGAATTCGGTGTAAATTCCACGCATCGAGAGAACTAACGAAAACTCCTTAAAATATAAAAACAAAGAAATAAAAAAAAACAAAAATATATAATTGACAGGGAACTGAAGAGAACTAACGAGAACTTTTTTTATTTAAAAATTAATATTATATATGGGTTCAGTTCAATCTACCATATATTTTAACTTCTAAGGGAAAATGAAATAATTTTATAATTTCAAATTAAGTCTTTCTATTTCGTAAAAATTATCATATCTTTTAAATTTCAAGTCTTTTTTAGAAAAATTCACCAGAAGACCGATAAGAATATTAGAGATTCGGAGTTGAGAAATGATTTGTGATTTATGATGATTATTAAGCTCCTTAACTGCTTTAACCTCAACTAGGACTTTATTTTCAATAACTAAATCCAAAATATACTTTCCTATTTCAACATTATCATAAAAGAACTTATATTCCTTCTCAGTTTCTACTTGTTCAAAACACTTCAATAATTCTATCTTTAGTGCTTTATGATAAATACATTCCAGAAATCCCGGTCCAATTTTCTTATGAACCTTATACATACAACCAATTATTAGATTATTCAACTCATGATAAGAAGAATCATTCCATTTCATAATACACCTATTGTAATATCAAAGAACTAAATAAAATACTACGTTATTACTATCTCTCTTTTAAGAATCATATTTAATTCTCTTTTGTTTTTTCTGTATAAGTTCTCGTTAGTTCTCGTCAGTTCCCTGTTGATTATTTTTTTGCATTCAGTTGAATCCTTAAGCATCAAAAGCTCTAAATAAATATAAGTATCTTTTAATAATTCCTTACAAGACCTTTTCACTCCCTGTTAAATTTTTCAATTTATCTCAGTATAATTTCAAATACCTTTACATTCATAAATCCAAGATCGGTCACATAGAGTTTCCCATGATTATCGCATGAAACCCTGAATGGAAATCCGAATTTCATTGCATCCCCGCCGATTTTTCCGAATGTCAGAATAAATTCACCATCTGAATTGAACTTTTGAATTCTATAGTTTGCTGAATCACATACATACACATATCCATACGGATCGACTGCAATTCCAAAAGGAGCAAAAAACTGTCCGGGTTCAAATCCTGGTTCACCCCAGGCTCTGAGAAATTTTCCCTTCGAATTGAATTTCTTAATTTTTGCTAATGATACTTCAGCAATATAAACGTTTTTCAAATGATCAACTGCAATATCAAACGGATTATCAAGTTCGTTATTAGCAGTTCCCGGACTACCCCATTCACGAATGAATTGACCTTTTGAATTAAAAATCTGAACACGGTAATTCCCTACATCCAGGATATAAATATTATTATCTGAATCAATATCGATTGCCATGGGAATATTGAATTCTCCGTCGCCTGTACCCGGTTCACCAAATTGTCTTAAGAATTTTCCATTTGAATCAAATTTCTGAATTCTATTATTTCCGGAATCCACGACCCATAAATTTCCTTTACTATCAATTGCAATATCCACTGGACCTGCAAACTGACCTTGAAGAGTACCAGCGTTTCCCCATTTAAGGAGGAATTCTCCTCGTGAATTAAATTTTTGAATTCGATCATTACCTAAATCCGCAACATAAATATTCCCGTCTTGATCAGCAGCTACACCATAAGGAGCAGAAAACTGACCGTCCATGTTCCCCGGGAACCCGAACATGCGGAGAAAAACTGTTTTCTGAGATAGCGAAAAATCTGAAGTCCTCGGTTCAAATACATCGGGTTTCATACAAGATGAAAAGATAAGCAGGCTAATTAATAAACTTCCTAAAATTAACTTCTTCATTTATGCCTCCGGGTTTAGTTGAAGTTTGAAGTTTAAAATTTCCATAACATTATTGTAATTTAATTTCAAAAATTTGAACATTCATCCAGCCGCAATCTAATACATAGATCTTGCCATGATTATCAGATGCAATGCCCCTAGGGGACAAAAATTGTCCTGATGCTCCACCCATCTCACCCCATTTTAAGATGAGATCACCGGTTGGAGAGAATTTCTGAACTCTAGATAGAGAATGATCACATACATAAACATAGCCTGATGGATCAACTGTTAATCTGAATGGATCTTGCCATTCCATATCACCTGTGCCATGCTGTCCCCACTTGCGAATGAATTGACCTTTTGAGTTATAAACTTTAACTATCCTAGGCCCCGCATTCAAAGCAAAAATATTTCCAAGATGATCAACATCTATCGAACATAATCCATCAAACTGGTAATTCCCAGACCCGCTTTTTCCCCAGGTCCTGATAAATTGACCCTTTGAATTGAATACTTGAATTCTTGAGTTACCAGAATCCGCAACAATGATATTTCCGTTATTGGGATCAATTGCAAAATCAAAAGGGTTATTAAATTGTCCGTTTCCGGAGCCAAATTCACCAAATTCCTTCAGGAACTTACCGTTGGAATTAAACTTCTGAATCCGGTCATTGCCTGTGTCAAGAACCCAGAGATTTCCATTGTTATCTATTGAAATTGACCTGGGTGAATTAAATTGACCATTACCCGTACCGGCTCCTCCCCATTGAGTTATAAATTTACCACGATGATTGAATTTTTGAACACGATTATTACTAAAATCAACAACATAAATATTACCATCAGCATCAACTGCTGCATCCAAAGGTGACGAGAACTGACCCGCCATACTCCCGGGAAAACCAAACATAGCATAAAATACTACCGTCTCAGTCAGGGAGAATGTCGCTTCAGGTTCATAGATATCAGGGGGTACACACGAAATTGAAAATAATAATCCTATAAATAGAAGACCTGAAAATATCTTCTTCATAAACGCCTCCTTAGAGTTTTTGTGATTTTTATAGTAACACTTCACTTAGTAATTTATTATATCATAATTTTGAATAATGTCAAGAAAAAATAAGACCGCTTCGCTATGCTACGCATTAAAGAGTTCAATACATGCTTCGCATGCGTTTCCCGATGTCGTTCCCCGAAGTGAATTCGGGTTGAACTTAACATACGGGACTACTCGCTTCGCTCCCAGCAAGCCATGA
>DAOVMD010000052.1 GCA_030630935.1 Candidatus Mcinerneyibacteriota bacterium
AAAAAACATTTCACCGCCCCGAAAAAAAACGGGATAAACTCCGGACGCTCCGAAGTGAATTCGGGATAAAATCCACGTATCGAGAGAACTGAAAAGAACCTTTTAAATATAGAAAAAATGATATGAGTAAAAGCAGTAGGGGCTCCCGGCCGGGCGCCCTTACCGTATGAATCAAGTATCCCATAAAGATTTGATATGTTCAATATGGAAGGATTAAGTTCTTTTAATCAGGGCGCCCGGCCGGGAGCCCCTACTGAACATTTCAAATGTCTTTCTTTTATTGATCTATAAAACGACTGTTCTCTGATTTCTGCTCTCTGTTCTCTGTTCAAGCAACAGAGTTGCTTGAGAATGGTTTATCAATTAATAAGGGAGCAAGCTCCCTTCACTAATAAATTTTATCATAAAATTCCCATTGGTCATTATTAAATTTATAAATCTTAACCGGGTTTCGGGCATATAGGAATAGATAATATTCATTTTTATATTTATAGACCATAAATTCATATCGTTTAATATCGGCTGTTTTAAATTTTTGATAATGAATCTTTTTAGTGTCCAAGTCACCGAAAATAATTTCATTATTTATCGCATAATAAAATTTCTCTTCAATAAACCTTGCGTGATAATGATCCAAATTCAAATCAAGGTCAATGATTTTACCGCGATGTAATAGAAAAAACCTTCGGTTATTATCTAAGTATCCGACTCGTCCCCATTGTAAAGAGATTAATTTATTCTCCCCAACATCTACTAAATCATGATTTTTATCATAGAGAATGTATCTTCTACCCTTCATTTTTTGAAGAGTGTAGTAATTAGAACAATCGTAAACCAAATTAGTATAATAAGATTTAATAGGAATCTTTCCGAACTTTGGGGAAATTATAAAATTCCCTACATTAAATTCTTTTCTGATTACTCCCCAAAATTTTTTAGTTAAATAATTAGAATGTTTAATTTCTTCAATAGAGTATGTTTCTAAATTTACCTCGTAAAATTTATCTTCTGATTTACATATGAAACTGTCGGTAATGTAATTATCTTGCAGAAAATTAATTGATATATTCCTATATCCTCGAGATAATTTCATCGGAGCATAACCTTTGATTTTTATGAAAGTTCCTTTTTCCATTGAAAACATAAATCTATCTTTATCCCAACACGTTACATTTAATCCAAGTACGATTTTCTTAGTTGTCTTTTTCGTCTCAAGGTCATAAAAGATAGTTTTTCTATTAAAGAAAAAATCTAACTTCTCTACAGATATATATCGATCATAAGCATAAAAATCACTTATACTACCGGAATGATCATAATGCTTTAATATTTTAAAACCCTGGCTTAGTAGAATATAAGAAATTACAGTAATAATCACAATTATTACATGGAACTTCAGATTTTTTCGGTAGAATAATATATACATTAAAATTGGAACCAGAAATCCCAGGAATATCGCACCTGCATTCCAATAAATATGGAAATAAGTCAATTCCGGGAATAATGGATTCTTAATTATTACAGGAAAAGTCATTTCCCAAATTATAATAAATGCAGGGAGAATATAGGAAATAAATCTAAGTGAATTTAATAGGAAGAATATCACAAATGCAGCGAAATAAAATATCCCAAGATAAATTGATAAGTAAGCTATAAATGTAAAGTCAATATGTTCATCAAATAATTTCATTATTAATATTACAAAAACAATGGATGAAATATTCGTAATAAAATAACCAGGTATGAACTTATTAAGGAATTGTCTCAACCGGGTTCGTGGAAGAAGTAAATCAAAATCCTCAAATGAAGGTTTCTTAAAGGCAAATATGAAGGTTAGAAAAGCAAAAATTAACCAGGCTAAAAACATAAAAGATTGTAAAAATAGATTATCCAGATACTTAATAAAGTTAATTTTATCGAACAACGATATTAATCCAAGAAAAATGAATATAATTATTGAAATCAATATCGGTATCTTATTCGCCCTGAATGTTCGTTTTAACTCATTCCACACTTTAAATCTCCTCCTTACCTGATCTCATCATACAACTCCCATTTACTATCTGATAATTTATAAATCTGGAAAATTTGTTTGTACTTGCGTTGCTTATAGAATGGGAAATATTTACTTCTTAAAGGTATTAATTTTATCATGAACATATAATAATCTCCATCAATGTAATTAATTATTATCCAATATCCCACCTGCATTTTGAATTTCTGTTCAGCAATAATCTGATGTTCCGGATTCTTTAAAATAATTGTATGTTTCCTTGCAGGAAGTTCATGATATTTAATAATAAAGTAGTCTCCAATATTTGTACAGCCATCTATTTTTCCGTGCGGCCATACTTCGACCTTCCCGTCTTTCAATATATATTCACCAGATTCAAGACTGAGTATTACATATTCTCCAAACTGAGCGATATCAGAATCTGTTAAGTAACGATAGTTAAAAGTCAGAAGACGCTCGACCTCCTCGTTTATTAAATCATAGTTATTTCCATTACCTATTGTTGTATAAACATGATTATCTGAGATAAAATAACGATTGTAAAAATAATTTTCAGATCTGGGATGAATTTTTCGAACTCCAATTTTTTCATTTACAATAAAATATTCACCATTCTTTTTTATTAGGAAGAAATTACAACTAGAGCTTTGTGCATAGATCACACCATCCATTATCCGTTCTTTCTTAAAAGTTTTTAAGTTAATCTTATAGAGAGTGTTTTTTGTTAAAACATAGAAAAAATCGCATGTATTCCAATAGTAATTTCGAGCATTACAACCTTCATACATGTACTCACCAAATACCCAACGATTTATCCTCTCTTCACCTGGATTTATCTTTAAATAATATTCGGAAGTAGAGATAAGAAAATAACAGTCATAAAATGGACTTTCTTTACATTCTTTATAAACAATTTCAATTTTTCCATTTTCATTTTCATAAATAGTATAATTAGGTTTATGATATTGTGTTATTGATTTTTGTAAGATTTTTTTGGTTTTAATATTATAAACTTTTCTGGTGTCATAATAGCGATCAATTGAGTGCTTTGTAATGTAAACCTTATCCCCGATTACTCTGTAAGCTCTATAATAACCGAAGGACGGGTGTGATAAATAAAAAACATAAAAGAAAAAAGTTAGAATTATACTTAATAAAGAAATCAGAAGAACTCTTTTTTTAAATCGTATATCATAAAATTTATCCAGAAATATCGTTAATAAGGGGAGTAAATAAAAGATTGAATTATAGATTATTGCCGCCCGTAAAAATTTGAAAATAATCACATCACTAGAATTCAACGGTAATATTTGCCTAACTAAACTCATAAAGAATAAGAATAGAATTATACAAATAAAAAATATGAAAATTTGCTTCCTATAAATCTGAATATATAATAAAGTTACATAAATAAAAAAATAAATTATTAAACCCGGAACAAAAAACTTAAAGTAAAATTCATTTCTGAAAAGAGTTAAATTGAGAATAATGAAAGAGCTAATTACAAAGGTTGTTCCTAAGAAAAATCGTTTCATAACCATTACGGAATATTTCCCAGGAAGTGACATCTCAAACTCAGGGATTGAATCCTTGAAATTTATAGTAAAAAAAGAAAGTAAAATAGGAATAATCAAAATAAATATGGTCATGGTTTCTATAATTACAATGTCATAAATGTTTTCTTTACTTTTTATTGTGAATAGAATGATTAAAATAGCTTCAATACTCAGGATAAAAATTAAATACCACTTAAAACTATCATATAATCTCTTTAACTCACGCAGCATCTTTCTCCTCGTTTTTTCTTAAATACGATATGATAATGTTTTCGAGGGATGCGGTCTCCCACTTAAAATTACCTTTTAAATATGGGGCTCGGGCATAGATGTCATACCCTTTCATACCCCGCGTTTTAGCTACGATGTTTTTCTTCTCTTCTTCCGGGATCTGCTCAAATGCTTCCTTGGTAACGAATGTAGTCTTTATTGATTGCCGAAGTTCTTCTGCAACGGTCTGGAAATCGATATAGCCCTTGTTTAACAAGATATATTCATCCGCTACATTCTCGATGTCAGTCAATATATGCGTGGAGACAAAGACCGCAACTTCAGTCTCGGCAATTAAATCAATCGTGGATTCCCAAAACTCTACTCGTGCAACAGGATCAAGATGACTGGTAGGTTCGTCAAGGATAAGGAGTTCAGGTCTATGTGATAATGCAAATGTTAAGAATAACTTGGCTTTCTGACCACGGGATAAACTCTTGAATGTGGACTTATAATCAAGATCAAATTGCTTCACGAGTTTCTTTTCATAACTCTTATCCCAGGTAGGATAGAAAGATGAAATGTAGTCTAATGCACCATAAACTGAGATGCCGTCATAAAAATCATGAACTTCAGGGACATAACCAATTCGCTCACGTAACTTAACCTGTTTCCCGCGCCGGGTCTCACCAAATAAATTCACTTCACCGGACTCCGGGACATATAACCCTAATATGGTCTTGATTGTAGTGGTTTTACCTGCTGCATTACGACCGACATAGGCTACAACTTTGCCCTTGGATACAGTGAAGGAAACATCCTTTAAAACCTGTTTCTTCCGGCCAAAACCTAACTTTAGATTTTTTACTTCTAATAGGATCATTTCGCTCTCCCAGTAATATTATTTAATAGGTTATAAATTTCCGTTTTGTTGAATCCGGCCCTCTCCAGAAGCTCAAGCTCACGGGAGATGTTCTCCTCAACCCGGCTCTTAATCCGCTGTTTACAGTCTTCCATAGCTCCAGGCGAGACAAAATTGCCAATACCACGCTTAAGATAGATAATCTTTTCATTTGATAAATAAAAAAAAGCCCTCGTAACCGTGTTGGGGTTTACCTTGAGAAAAACAGATATGTCACGAACAGAAGGCAATTTCTCATCGTCTGAATAGTCCCCGAACGCAATCATCTGTATGAATCCGAACATAATCTGTTCATAAATTGGTCTTGGAGAATTTTCATCAATAATAATTTTCATATAAACCTCACTAGTGTCTTATTCACCCAACACAGTATAACATATTTTTACGAAAAAGTCAAGTATTGAACAATATTTTTATTACAAAATTAAAATAAAATCGTTTTTTCAATTGAAAACGCTTTGAATGTCATTGAAAACAAAGAGGTTGCGCCTCCGGCAATCTCGCTTTTAAAAAAACATCATTAATCACTCATTACGAATGAAAATAAAAGGAAAACAAAAAACAAAAAAAAGAAAAATAAAAAAAACGACAGGGACTTTAAAAAGACTTGTAAGTAGCTTACTTATACAGTTTTTAATTGTTTAAAACTACCGATGCTTAAGGGAATTAAAAAATGCAAAATTAACTACTGAACACGCCGCAAAAATAAAAACAAAAGAAAGGAGAATAAACATTAGAACAATCGGTTTATCAATTAATAATTATCAACCATAAATTATAAATGTGCAGCGAAGCGAAACTGTTATCTATAAAACAACTGTTCTCAATTCTCTGCTATCTGCTCTCTACAGCGAAGCTGTGTCTGCTCTCAGTTCTCTACTCTCGGTTCTCTAAAAATATACCTTTATTCGGTGACCGAATAAAGGTATATTTTTCTTGACTTATATTATACTAATATGATATAATTATAAAATTAAATAATATTCACTTAGCGGAGGTTCCGATGAATTATTCCAAATCCCTTAATCTACCAAAGACCAAGTTCCCTATGAGAGCGAATCTTGCTCAGCGTGAATTTGATTTCTTAAAGTTTTGGGAAGAGATTGACATTTACGGAAAGCTTCTTGAGAAATCAAAAGATAAACCAAAATTCATCTTGCATGACGGTCCTCCATACGCAAATGGTCATCTTCACATGGGTCACGCATTAAATAAAATATTAAAAGATATAATTATCAAATACAAATTTTTTCGGGGATATTTAGCACCTTATATACCAGGTTGGGATTGTCATGGTTTACCTATTGAATTAAAAGTCACAAAGCAATTAAAGGAAAAGGGCAAAGAAGTCAGCCTTGTGGTATTACGTAAAATTTGTAGAGATTATGCTGCAAAATTCATAAAAATCCAAAAAGAGGAGTTCAAAAGATTAGGACTTGTTGGTGATTGGGATCATCCTTATGCGACAATGGATTATAACTACGAAGCTGATATCATTGAAAATTTCAGTAAAATTTTAGAGAAGGGTTTAATCTATAAGGGTTTAAAATCAATTCATTGGTGTCCATCCTGTCAAACTGCCTTAGCTGAAGCAGAGCTTGAATACAAAGACCACGAATCACCTTCGATTTATGTAAAGTTTAAGTTGGAAGATTCTGATGATACATACATTGTAATTTGGACAACTACACCCTGGACAATTCCTTCTAATATGGGGATTGCATTGCATCCTGACTTTGAGTATGTAAAAGTTAAGGTAAATAATGAATATTGGATACTTGCAAAAGAACTTGTTGAATCTGTATTTGAAACCTTAAAGATTACAGACTACGAGATTGCAGGAAAAATTAATCCCCGGGATTTAGAACATAAGAATGCTTTACATCCATTTATTGATCGAAAATCTAAGATTGTCCTTGCAGATCATGTAACTCTCGACACCGGTTCCGGCGCTGTTCATACTGCTCCGGGTCATGGTAAAGAAGATTTTGAAGTAGGGATAAAATATGGGTTGGAAATATTCTCACCTGTTGATGAGGCTGGGAGATATACCGGGGAATTTGAAATGTTTGAGGGAAAAAGTGTTTTTGATGCAAACCCTGAGCTTATTGAGTTGATGGGAAAAGACGGTTCGCTTCTTCATCATAGTACAATCACTCACTCTTACCCGCATTGTTGGAGATGTAAGGGGCCAATTATATTTAGAGCAACTGAGCAGTGGTTCATGGATACCAATAATGAAGAATTAAGAAATACAGTCTTAGCCGAAACAAAAAAAGTCAATTGGCTCCCGAAATGGGGTGAGGAAAGATTCTCAAATATGATTGAAAACCGTGCATTCTGGTGCCTTTCACGTCAAAGAGCCTGGGGTGTTCCAATTCCGATTCTATATTGTTCTGATTGCGGTGAAACAGTTCTAGATGATGAATTTTTTAAAAAATTAATTCAAATAATCAGAGAAGAAAGTACTGATGTTTGGTATAAAGACGAACCTGAGAAATTTCTACCGGAAGGTTTTAAATGTAAAAAATGCGGATCAACAACATTCAGGAAGGAAACTGATATTCTGGATGTTTGGTTTGATTCCGGGAACTCCTGGTTTGCGGTTGCCTCAAAACGAGATGAACTCGGTTATCCTGTTGATCTTTACCTTGAGGGTTCTGATCAATATAGAGGTTGGTTCCAGGCATCGATGTGGCCATCCATTGCAATCAACGGCATACCACCATATAAGACCGTAATTACTCATGGTTTTATGTTGAATGAACAGGGTTTTGCAATGTCGAAATCTGAAGGCACCGGGATTTCCCCTGAAAAAATCACTAAGAAACTTGGTGCGGATATTTTACGGTTATGGGTATCATCAGAGAACTATAAAGAAGATATGAAAATATCAGATAATATCCTTAATCAGGTAGCAGATGTTTATAAGAAAACTCGAAACACTTTCAGGTTTATGCTTGGAAACTTATTTGATTTTGAACCTGAAAACCACACTGTCCCATATGAAAAACTGGATATCCTGGATAAATGGGGACTAAGTAAATTATATGAGATTATAAAATATTTTGAGAATAGTTATGAAAACTATAACTTTCACCAGATTTATCACAGGTTAAATAATTTCTTTACAAACGACTTGAGCTCGTTTTATCTTGATATTACAAAAGGCAGATTATATACTTTAGAGCCTGATAATCCATTTAGGAGATCAACTCAAACTGTATTATTTCAAATGGTAAAATTACTCAGTATTACCATGTCTCCAATTCTATCATTTACTTCTGAAGAGATCTTCCAGTCTTTAATGAACTCGAAGATTTCCGTTTTCCTGGAAGATTGGCCAGTCTTGCCGGAGACCTGGAATAATAATGAAGTCAAAGAGAACTTTGAAAAAATCCTAGAATTACGAGATTTAATCAATTTGAAATTAGAAGAGAAAAGACAAGAAGGTCTTATCGGGTTAGCTCTTGATGCGAAAATCATTCTTAATCTTCCAAACTTATATAGGCAAATTATTGAGGGCATTAATTTTAAAGAAATTCTAATCGTCTCACAGTTTGAATTAAAATTCAATGACATTGACAATCCTGAAGTAATAATTGAAAAAGCTCAGGGTGAGAAATGCCCACGATGCTGGAAGATATCTGAAAAACTAATTGAGACAACCGATTATGAAAGAATTTGCATCAGCTGTGTCAAGGTTGTGGAAAAGTTAAAATAATATACAGGAGTAAACAATGAACGACAAGCAGTTAGAGAAGTTCAGGGAGATATTACTTAAGAAGAGAAATGATCTTCAGGACGAGATAAAAGATATCTCTGAGGGAGAGATTCAATCTTCCTTATTAGAATCATCGGGGGGATTATCGGGATACCCGGATGACCCTGGAAATGTGGCAGGTGATAACTTTGAAAAGGCTAAAGATATCGACATTCTTGAAATGCTCACTAATAAACTTGAAGAGGTTCAAGAAGCATTAGAGAAAATAGACTCCGGTTCTTATGGTACCTGTGAAGTCTGTTCAAAGACTATTCCGCAATCCAGACTCAAAGCGAAACCGTCAGCAAAACTGTGTGTAAATTGTAAAAAAGATTCTGAATAAAGTTTAAACATAAATCAAAAGAATGTCAGATAAAAGAAAAAAATCATTAATTACCAAGTCAATTATTATAGTCGCCTTGATCGTTATAGTTGATCAAATTTCAAAACATTTTATTCGAATTAAATTTCCAATAAACTCAAGTATAAAAATCATAGATGGCTTCTTTAATATTGTAAATGTCACAAATCGAGGAATTGCATTTGGTATGTTAGAGAGATTCAGCATGAACCAATCAAAAGCATTTATTTTAATTACTATTATCTCAATAGGTATATTATTTTATTTCTATATTGGATTCTTGAGAGGACCGAATCATAATACCTTTATTGTATATACTCTTTCCGCAATTATCGGTGGGGCAATTGGAAATTTTATTGATAGGTTATTTCTTGGGTATGTTACAGATTTCTTTCTTGTTTATTACAAAAATTTTACCTGGCCTGCATTTAATGTAGCTGATACATTCATCTCAATTGGAGCTGTGAGCTTAATTATTTTCATCATATTTGAACCGGAACCTAAAAAAGAAATAATCAATGGAGAATCAAATGCATAGAATATTATTCGAAATTGGACAATTGAAAATTTATTCATACGGTTTTCTGGTCGCAATGGGTTTCTTTATTGGATTCCTTCTTGCACTAAAAAAAGCAAAGAAAGATAATCTCGATGAAGATGCAATGTATTCAATTATTATTCTTATAATTGTCTCTGCTTTAATTGGGGGTAGGGTTTTTTATATCATTTTAAATTGGAAACACTTTCTTGCAGATCCTAAAGTCTATATATTTTCACGTGAAGGTTTTGTATTCTTGGGTGGATTTGTTTTCGGAGTTATTGCTGCAATTATATTTGCCGTTATAAAAAAAATCCCGGTTTGGAAACTTGCCGACACCCTTGCTCCTTCAATTGCATTCGGGCACGGGATAGGAAGGTTGGGTTGTTTTCTCAATGGCTGCTGTTATGGTAAACCCGGTGGTGGGTTCTTGTCGATGGTTTTCCCTGCCGATAGTATTGCAGGATACTTTCATCCCTATGAAGGATTAATACCAACTCAACTCATCTCGTCACTGGGTAATTTTATAATATTTATTATACTTACGATGATTTATAGAAAGAAAACATTTGACGGTCAGGTATTCTTTATGTATTTTATTATATATTCAATGTTCCGTTTTGTAATTGAGTTTTTCAGGGGTGATTATTCCAGTATACAATATTATATTTTTAACTTGACAATTTCACAGATCACCGGATTCTTCCTTTTAGCATTCGGTTTATCAATGTTTTTCTTTTTAAAACATAAACAAAAAACAGCCCAACAAGAATTGAATAATGAAGCAACTATATAAAACATGTTTAACCATCCTGATTATTGCTGCAATTACAACTTTAAGTTATTCAGAATTCCAGGATTTCAAAAGAGACTATTCCACATCCTTAGAACTGAAACAACCTGTAAACTTTAAAGTCAATTCAATTGAGAAAAAAGAAGAAACCGCTTTAAGACGGTTTGAAATTATTTTTCTAACAACTCTACCTTTAACTATGTTCATATCATTTTCACTTGTGCAATTTTATGAGATGCATCAGCAAAAATCTACATCACCAATTCTATCAAAAAACGATTTGAAGTTTGTGTTAGCATTTTCTTTTACATCATCAACCGTTATAGCAGTAAAGGATGTGATTAAATGGAAAAAATCCAAGAAGAAAAATGCCAAAAAAAAGTAATCCCGAAACTAACGGAAAAAAGATTGTAACCTTAGTCGTTGAAAATGACAAGTTAAGAATAGATAAATTTCTTTCGATTTATTTTTCTGAAAAAAAAATTCAAATCTCCCGAACTGCGGTTCAGGATTTAGTATCAGAGGGGAAGGTTTTAATAAATGGTAAACAAGTATCCAAATCAAGTCAATTAGTTAAACGTGGCGATGAAGTTTCCTGCCCTAATACTCCATCTATAAAATTAATAGAATTGAAACCCGAGAATATTCCGTTAAATATTATTTTTGAAGACGATGATTTGATTGTACTATATAAACCCTTCAATTTGGTTGTTCATCCTGCAACAGGTCATCCATCCGGAACACTTGTAAATGCTTTACTCTATTATCAAAATGGTGATTTGCCGGATACCGGAAAATATCTAAGACCTGGAATTGTACATAGATTAGATAAAGACACAACTGGCCTAATGATAGTTGCAAAATCTGAAAGAGTCTTACCAAAGATACAAAAGATGATAAAGGACAGAGAAGTTTCCAGGATATATTTAACCCTCGCCCACGGAGTTGTCAAAAATGATGAAGCAAGAATTGAAACGCCTTTTGGAAAAAGTATTAAAGATAGAAAGAAATTTTCGGTCAATACAAGAAACGCAAAATTAGCGGTTTCGGAATATTCCATTATTCAGAGATTCCGCGATTTTACATATTTAAAATTTAAATTAATTACCGGACGTACACACCAGATCAGAGTTCACATGTCATATCTGGGCCATTCTATTTTAGGTGATTTGGTGTATGGAAAAGATAGACGGAGAGTAACTATATATGATAAAACATTTCGCTTGAAATGTCATTTTCTTCATTCAGCTTACTTGGGATTCAAACATCCTATTACAGAAAAGTATCTAAATTTCGAAGCACCATTACCTGAACAATTTAATGAAGTCCTAAGTTTCCTTCAAGAAAAGGAATATGGAAGAAAAACGATTTAATAAACTTTTAACAATCCCGAATATCCTGACATTTATCAGGATTATTTTAGCACCAATTATTTTTTACTGT
>DAOVMD010000298.1 GCA_030630935.1 Candidatus Mcinerneyibacteriota bacterium
CATTTTCTTTTTGAAAGATATACAGTACCTTTCATAAAATCATTTAAAGATTTAATTTTTGAGATCAGCTTCTTTTTTTTCTTTAATAGCAAATCTAAATTAGGCATAATAACCTCCTATAGTTCTATGTGTGTTTTACAACACACACTATTATAACATAAAAAAATATAAAAGTCAAGTTATAATTTAAAATAAATCAATATTTCCTTAATTCACTGACATTGGGGGCGAAGGGCCTTCGCCCTGACCAACTGAACTTAATCCTCCCGAATGAAAAAGGAAAAAAGGAAAAATATTTAATTATCCCTTCCAGGACCAAAACATTGTATCCAAAACAAAGTAGGGGCGACCGGTCGGGCGCCCTTACCGTATGAATCAAGTATCCCGTAAAGATTTGATATATTCGATACGGGAGGATTATTAATAACAATCAGGGTTAACGCCGTTAACCCCTACTGTGTTTTGACAAATAATTCTTTTTATTATCAATAAAACGACTGTTATCTGTTCTCTGCTATCTATTATCTAGTATATTATATTAATAAAAAAAAGACTTGAAATATTAGAAAGATTATGTTATAATTTTTAGTTAGGCAAATAGGATAATATATATGAATTTGAGAAAAATCACATTATTGTTTTCTATTTTAATACTCTCTATCATGATATCATATTCGAGTGAAGTTGCGGTGATATCCTTAAAGCTTCCAGAAACTGCTTTAGGCACAGGTTTAGGGGAAGCTGTCACTGCATTACATATGTACTCTGAGGGTGTTTTTTGGAATCCTGCATCGATTTCACATGAAGATAAAATGTCCTTATCATTATCCTATTCAACATTAATCTTCGGGTTTAAAATGAATAATTTATCATTTTTATATCCTACCAGACGTTTTGGTAATTTTGGATTAGGTTTAAATTATTTTAATCAAGGTTCTATTAAAGAGACTACGATTTATGAACCTGATGGCACAGGTGAAAACCTTAAGTCCTATGATTTATTAACCACACTCACATACGGAAGATTATTTTTCGAAAAATTATCCTTAGGATTTGCATTAAAACATATCTCTTCAAAATTAGCAGATGAGACCGGTTCCGCAATTGCATTTGATTTTGGGTCGATATTTAATTTCAATGAGAATTTCGCCATTGGTATTTGGCTGACTAATATCAGTTCGGGAATTACATATATAAAAGAGAGTGATAATTTACCTCAACAATTCCGTGTTGGCGGATTCTATTCATTTGATACTGTCTTATTCACTTTGGATTTGGTGCAGGATTATGAAGATGGTTTCGGAGTTGGGATCGGTTCCCAGCTCAAGGTTTACCGGGATATTTTTCTTTTACGATTAGGTTATAAAACCTATGATTCAGTCTCGGCATTTTCGATTGGGATTCAATTAAATTATAATAATTTTTCTTTAGGTTATGCATACGTTCCGGTTTCGGAAGAAAGTTTATATGACTTTAACCAGATATCATTAGGGTATAAATTTTAATTATGTCAAAGAATAAGAAAGTTACGACTCGAACATTTAAGCGTTTTAAGAAGTCCGGTAAAAAGATTACGATGTTAACGGCTTATGATTACCCAACTGCTTTAATCCTTGACAACTCAGGGATTGACGGGATATTAGTTGGAGATTCTGCAGGAATGGTAATAATGGGAAAAGACACTACATTAGAGATTACTTTAGAAAATATGATTTATCATACTAAGTGTGTTCATAATGCAGTTAAGCGTAGTTTACTAATTGCCGACATGCCTTTCTTAACATATAAAATTAATAAGAACGAGGCAGTTAAGAATGCCGGACGTTTAATTCAGGAAGGTGGTGCGGCTGCAGTTAAGTTAGAAGGCGGAGAAGAAGTTGTACCTATTATTGAAGCGATGTTATTTGCTGATATCCCTGTGATGGGGCATATTGGTTTGACTCCACAGTCTGTTAATAAGATTGGCGGTTATTTCATAAGAGGTAAAAAGAAATCTACAGCTTCATATATTAAGCGTTCTGCGAAGGCTTTAGAAGCTGCAGGAGTTTTTGCAATTGTTCTGGAGAATATCCCGGCGGGATTAGCAAGTGAGATAACTTCAGAGATTAAAATTCCTACGATTGGCATTGGTGCTGGTCCTGATTGTGATGGTCAAATTTTAGTGCTTCACGATGTTCTTGGTTTTTATTCCGATTTTGCGCCCAGGTTCTCAAAGAAGTACACCGATTTAAATAAGATTATTTCAAAAGCAATAAATTCTTATATCTCAGAGGTTGAGAAAGGTAAGTTCCCGCAGAAGAAACATTTTATAAAATAACGAGGTAAAATTGGATTCTAAGTTGAATTCAGAAGATTACATTTTGAAAATAGATAAACATAAAATTTACGATTTACTATTTGATTTCCCTGAACAAATTATGTGGGGAATAAAAATATTTACAGAAGAAGAGATTGAGCTTGCTTCCCATACAAATTTACAGAACATTGTAATCTGCGGCATGGGTGGTTCTGCAATATCCGGAGATATCCTTAAGGATTGCAGCAGGGATGAGCTTGAAATCCCTATTTTTGTAAATCGCGAACACAAGATCCCAAAGTTTGTAAATGAGAAAACTTTATTAATTGCGATATCCTATTCAGGAAATACGTATGAAACACTTGAAATGCTTGAAGAAGGAATTAGCCGTGGAGCTACAGTTGCAGGGATAACTTCCGGTGGGAAGATGAAGGATATGCTTGAGAATCTCTCCAAACCAATATTTATTGTGCCGCCAGGACTTCCTCCAAGACACGCTTTGGGTTTTTTATTTACTATTTTATATCTTATCATTTCTAAAATTTTCCGACTTGATACTTTAAATCGGCTTAAGAATTTAGCTGATTTCCTAAGAAATATAAGGAATGGATTTATCATTAATAAAGTTCATGGTAATCTTCCAAAAGCAATTGCAGGTGAAATGTTTAATGCTCTACCGTTTCTATATAGTGATTCAAGATATTTCAGTGCGGTTGTAAAGAGATGGAAAACACAGATGAACGAAAATGCAAAACATCTTGTTGCATACGACCTTTTCCCTGAATTAACACATAACGAAATTGTAGGTTGGGAATTTCCCCCGGATATTCATACAGTTGTTTTATTACTCCGGGATATAAAAGAAGATCTTAATATTGCATATAGTATAGATACAACAAAGAAATTATTTAATGCTAACGAACTCATTGAGATAATAACAGAAGGGGAAGATTTATTGGAGAGGATATTCTATTTAATATACTTAGGAGATTTTACAAGTTTTTATTTAGCGATACTAAAGGGTATTGATCCCTACGAAATTAAGAGTATTGATAAATTAAAAGAGGAGTTAAAGTTAAAGATTAAAAAGGAGGAAAAATAGTTTTGGATAATAAAAATAAAAGGAGGTTTTTCATGAAGAATAATTCTTCAAGATTTTCTGTTTTTTTAATTGCAATTTTTCTAACTTTCCCATTAATAAGTTCAGCTGATATCACAGAGAACTTTGATGGTTGGACTGATGGTTCATACGGAACTGCATCTAATTGGACTAATCCAGGGCCTGGTTATATGTGGGAAACATATAATACAATGTGCGATCCTCAAAATGCACGTTCAGGAAATGCTATTAGGTTGAATGATGATGCTGCTCCTGCAAATGAATACCTTGAATATCAAGGTCTTGATGGAAATGGTAAAGATGGTGGTGTGGGAACTATTACATTCTGGCACCGAACCTGGGATGGTGATGGCAGTGCTATTGAATTCAAAATTCAAAAGAATGTAAATGGTGCAGGCTGGGTAGATGTTGGTTCATCTGTTGTTGTTGACCCATTTAATACTACCTATGTCGAATTTTCTCGAGATGTAAATGATTCCAGTGATAATATAAAAATTAGGGTTACAGCAGTTCAGGATCTGGAGAGACTTTTAATTGATGATTTCACAATCACTGATTATTCTGGTGCTTGTAATCCTGACACGACTGCACCTGATTGGACAGTCTCCGGTGTTGCAAACTTAGTCGTAACGGATCCTGTTACAACTGGTGACCTTGACCTTGATTGGGATGATGCGACAGATGCAGATAATCCAACAACGATTAAATATGCAGTCTATCGTGATACTTCGACTGGTTTCACTCCTGCAGTTGGCAACAGGATTGTAACCGGATTAACCGCAAGTGCTTATGCTGATTCAGGTCTGGTTGATGGAACCACATATTATTACCGAATTGAAGTTTATGATTGTGCAGCCCAGACCAGGAATAATACAGATGAAGGTTCCGGTGTACCAACTGCACCTGTAGCAGATTCAATTTATTCGGTTCAATTTAATAACACAACCCAGGGTACATCGCCGGATTGTTATTCATCCCCGCGTGATGCAGAGGTAGGAGTAACTTTAACCGGTATTGTAACGGCGTATAAAGCTGGAAACAATTATACATTTGCCGATGCTTCAGGGTCCTGGGACGGAGTTTATGTATATGATAATTCCCACCCATGTACAATAGGCGATTCAATTACGATTACAGCTGAGGTTGATGAGTATTTTGGATTGACCG
>DAOVMD010000347.1 GCA_030630935.1 Candidatus Mcinerneyibacteriota bacterium
CCCCATCAGAGGTTATAAACAAGAGTATTATATTAAGTGATACAAAAATATAGAAATCGAGATGTCAAAGAACTGATTTATATTAAATCATCTTTTAAATGAAATTCCGAAACCGCATAAGTAAGAAAAAAAACTTCTCCATATATATAAATTTGGGTAGTTTTATTTTTCATATTCTTTCATAACATTTTTCACACTATATAGTTTTTTAATTATTTAAAAATAATGATTGTAGTAGGTCCCGGTTTAAGAACATCTGAAGGTAAAGCAAGCTTTAATTGTCCGACAGTCTTCATATTGACAACAAGAATTGTTTTAAGAGGGTATTTAATATTACTCCCTGATAATGAACCATTCGCTTTATATTCCTTCATCATCTTTCCAATTATAGTACCGGTATTAGAGTATTCAGATAAGATTGAAATTGTACCACCCTTCTCAATATTTTTCATTGAATTGAAGACGACAGGTATTTTCTTAGTAAAAGAAGTTTGAGCAAATATTTGTAAATTCACAGTTGAGAAAATTGCAGCGTCGGGACCGCCCCAGATTATATCACACTTGGATGCAAGAGCTTTGATAGCAATCGGAATTTTTGCAGTAGATTCAACAGATTCGGTTATTAATGTAAGATCATACTTGCTTGCAGCGGCTTTATATTTATCAATGATTTTTTGAGAGTTTGCAGGGACAAATGGTACACCGACCTTTGTCGCTTTTGGAAAGACCTTCTTCAATTTATTAAAGAAATATTCAGGATCAGGTTCAAATGATGCCCCTCCAATTGTATTAGATGATAATGTAAAAGAATATGGGTTAGAAAGCATACCAAAAAAGATTTTTGAACCGGACAGATTTTCTGTACATAATTTATAAGAATTCTTACCGAGAGCAACTACAAAATCAGTTTTTGCAGCCTTAACTTTATCTGCTCCATCTTTTGCAGCAACTAATACATATTCTTCGCTATAAATAGATTTCATTCCGGCTACGATTTTTTCAACCGTTTTAGCATCACTATCGTGAACAACAAGAACCTTAGAATATACTGTGACAGATAATAATAGAATAAATACTAAAAAGAATACTTTACTATTAATGTGATTCTTTATATTTCTCATACCTTCTTGCTTTTTTATATAATAACATATTTTCATTTAAAAATCAACTGTTTTTTCGTATATCACGAAGACATGAAAACACAAAAGGCACGCATCGAAGATCTAGCTTGCGTCCAGATTCTCAGCTACGAAACCGCGGAAACTCGAAATAGATTTTTAATAGTGACCACGAAATCACAAAGAACACGAAAATAAGACTGGTTTAATTAGCCACAAAGACACGAAAGCTCGAAGATAAATAAAAAAGTAGGGTGCCGGCCTATGACTTATGACTCGAATTGTTTTTCCAAGCATAAATAACTTTGACTTTGGATGCTAATCGCTGGGGTGCAAGCATCCTTTCTGATTTCTGATTGAAGATTAGTAGGGGCACGGCATGCCGTGCCCCTACTCGATGCCCCCATAAACAATGGGGTTTTACTCCCATCAATGCACTCCAAAAATCTGCAATAACACTTGAACATTTTTCAACACTTAAACAATTAAAGTATCGTCACGGGTTTAACATTAGATTGCCGCGCTCCACTCCTTTCCGTTCGCAATGACAAATTATGTGTTTTTGAACAGCCTTCAAGCAAATTTTCTATAAAACACTTGAACTCTTTGATTTTTTTCTTGACAAATTGCCATTATTAAAGTATAATTTTACTTAATTGTGAAAAAAGGATAAAGCATGTATTTTCTAAAGAAGATAATTCCGTTTTTGAAACCGTATTTGAAGTATTTAATCATCGCGATAATCTGTATGATCTTGTATTCTGCTCTGAATGCATCGGTTGCTTTTGTACTTCGAGATGTGATTGACGAGATTTTCATTAAAGCTGAGCGCTTTGGGTCAGGAGAAGAGGTAGTTACAAAGGACTACAGTTTTAAGAATATAATTAATAAATTACAGAATAAGAAAACTCCTCCAGAAGATGAGAAGGAGAAGGAGAAGAAAAAGCAGGATAGAATTATTAGAACTAAGGAAGAAGGTATAAAATATGCGAAAAAGGCTTTGGTGTTTTTATCATCATTATTAGTATTTATGTTTCTTTTAAAGGGTATTTTATTTTATATTAGGAAATACTTGAATTTCTATATAGGCGAAAAAGTAATTTTTGATATCAGGAATTTTTTATATAAGCATCTTCAAAGTTTATCTTTACAATTTTTCTCAGAATTCCGGACCGGCACTTTAATGTCCCGCATAACAAATGATGTTGCGATTGTTCAAACATCAGTACCTATTATCGGCAATAAGCTCATTCAGGAACCTGTCACTGCAGTTGCCTTGATTTTTGTGATGTTTTATTTAGATTGGGGTTTAGCCCTTATTTCACTTGTAGTATTTCCGATTGTTATTTACCCAATTGCAAAACTTGGTAAGAAGATGAACAAAGCAACTTATCGAGCTCAGGTTAAGATGGGTGATTTAAACGCAGTTATCCAGGAGATCATTTCGGGGATTCGAATTGTAAAGGCATTTGGAATGGAGAAATATGAGATTGGTAAGTTCAAACAAATCAATCAGGAATATTTTAATCAGGTTATGAAGGGTCACCGTGCAGCTTCTCTTCAGATCCCATTAAATGAATTCATAGGTTCGATTGCAATTGCAGTTACGATTTGGTACGGAGGGTGGAATGTAGTGAATGGTAATTTAACAACCGGTACATTTTTTTCATTTTTATTAGTAATATTCCAGTTATATAATCCGGTTAGGGCTCTTGGTCAGGCAAATATGAAATTTCAACAAGCTTCTGCTGCAATGAAAAGGATATTTGAGGTTATAAACAGGAAACCTTCCATTAAGGATTCTTCAACCCCTAAGGAATTAACCGGGTTTAATAACACAATTCAATTTGATAATATTTCATTTCATTATTCCAACCGTAAGGATATTGTTTTGCGGGATATTTCATTAACGGTTAATAAGGGTAAGATAATTGCAATTGTTGGAAAGAGTGGCGCGGGTAAATCTACATTTGTTGATCTTATCCCAAGATTTATTGATGTTACCGATGGAGAAGTAAAAATTGACGGGATTAGTTTGAAAGAAGTTAGTCTTAAATCATTACGAAATTTAATTGGGATAGTCTCTCAGAGTACGATTTTATTTAATGACACGGTCTATAATAATATTGCTTATGGTTCTTTAAGTACCGATAAAAGCGACGCTCTTTTCAACCTTGAAGATGTTGTCCAAGCAGCAAAGGTTGCAAATGCCCATGATTTCATCATGAAAATGCCAGATCAATATAATTCAATTATCGGAGAACGCGGAACATTTTTATCAGGGGGAGAGGCTCAGAGGATTTCAATTGCCCGTGCGGTTTTAAAGAATCCACCAATTCTGATTTTAGATGAAGCTACATCTTCTCTTGATACGGAATCCGAACGTCAAGTTCAAGACGCATTAAATAATCTTGTTAAAAACAGAACAGTTTTTGCAATTGCACATAGACTTTCCACAATTATTGGTGCGGATAAAATCATTGTATTGAAGGATGGCAAAATTATTGAGCATGGAACTCATGATGAGTTATTTTCTAAAGAAGGACATTATAGAAAATTATATGATATGCAATTTAAAGTGTAATTAATCTAACTTAACTTCGTAAGTAGGATCGGTTCTTTGACATCTCAATTCCTATATTCTTGTATAACTTAATATAATACTCTTGTTTATAACCTCTGGTGCTTAAAGGAATTATAGTGCAAAAAAAAATTCACCGCAGAGGACGCAGAGGACGCAGAGAAAAACAACTAAAACCGAAAGATTCTTAACAGAGATTGGAACCATATTCCATTAACTCTGTTAATGGAATAGAGAACAGATAGTAGAGAATAGAGAGC
>DAOVMD010000221.1 GCA_030630935.1 Candidatus Mcinerneyibacteriota bacterium
AAAAGATTAAAGGCAATGCCCAGATAGAAATTAAATATGAATTTCAGCCATTCATCGCATTTGACCAGAAATATATTTACGGTGGACGACTTGAATGGAATAATAAGAAAAAATGGTTGATGCTTGGTTCAACTATACTTGAAGAGAAATACATTAAGCGCAGGGACGATATTCCCCGACCTGAAGAAGCCCCGAGAAAAAATACGGTCTATGATATTGATGCAAAAATTATACTTGATCCAACCAGGATTTCTGATGCGGTTGAAATGATTCCCGGTGTTAAGACTGCTGATATCCCTCTAAGTATTACATTGGAGTCGGAACTTGCAAAGAGTGTT
Source organism: Candidatus Mcinerneyibacteriota bacterium (assembly GCA_030630935.1). GTDB lineage: Bacteria > AUK180 > AUK180 > JAQVHJ01 > JAQVHJ01 > DAOVMD01. The sequence goes on from DAOVMD010000221.1 coordinate 339, forward strand.
CAGAATCCTAATATTTTTGGAAAAGCCGAAATTGATACATTTGAAGGAACCAAGGAAGAACTTATTATGCCGGTTGATGAGAGGTACTGGGTTCCCGCTTCACTACCTGTTGGTTTAAGTAATGATACACGAACACAATTTATTACTACATATAGAAGAATTGAAGGTGATGCATTATTTGAAAGTTCATCAAATAAATTTAGGTTTTGGAAAATTGATGAGCCAACCGGTCAAGGCCGACCGGAAGAACTTTTACCCGATGAAACTCTAACTCCACAGAAACAGTCTTTAGTAATAGAAAATTTAGAACCTAATGGCTGGGGTGGAATTCAATATGCATTTTCTAATTCCCTGCTTGATTTTTCTAATAAAACATATTTCGAATTCTGGATCAAAGCTCTGGACTTACCTGCGCAGGTAGGGGCTTCTAATGCAATAATCCATATTGACATTGGTTTAATCAGTGAAGATTCCGATGGTAATAATGTCCTTAATACAGAAGATGTTGGAAAAGACGGTATTCCCAATACAGGTGATTACGGTGAGAATGACGGTCGATTGAATGACGGAGAAGACCTCGGTTATGAATTTACAAAACCTACTTCCTGGACATATACTTCTCAAGTGAAGATAGGTTTTGATAATAAGCACCTTGATTCAGAAGACCTTGATAAAGACGGGACTCTTGATACTCATAACAGATATTACTCATATACTTATGATCCAGCTGATCCGTTCTTGAAAAATTTAATAATTGACTTTAAAGAAGATGCCGGGTGGAAACTTGTACATATTCCTTTTAATTTTGATACTGCAGCAGTAGAAGGTACACCAAACCCAACTTCAATTAAGTACATAAGGCTCTGGGTAGAGAATCAAGGTCAGGAATCATTCTTTAAGATTGAAGATTTTGCATTTGTGGGAAATAAATGGGAGAAAGGTGTAGTCGAAAATGGAGGAGTTGATGACTTTCTGAATGTCGTTTCAATCAGTATAAATGACCCGGATGTCGCAATTTATTTTAATGATGCAGTTCGAAGTAGTGAGTATGACCAGGAAGCTCTCGGTATTGAGTATAGTGTTACCGGCAATACCGGGTCAGATAGAATTGCTTACACGGAAGAGAACTTTTCAAAAGCTCTCGATATGAGAGATTATCATTATATTACATTTAAGGTATTTGGTCGGAAAATCAATAACTCGGAAACAAATAAAAAACAAATTGTAAAATTTCGATTTGGTTTGAATGATGCTAATTATTATGAAAAGGCATTCAAGGTAAGGAAGGGATATTCATCAGGTGATTGGCAGGATATTAAAATTTCACTTGAACCCTGGGATCTTGATGAATTAACAAAAGTCGGAACACCCCGAATCGATAATATCAGGTATCTATCCTATGTCATAAATGTTAGCACAGGTCAGACAGCTGATGGTGAGATTTGGATAAATGAACTACTTCTTGACGAAGTGAAAAAACGCGAGGGATATGCCCGAAGGGTTGCAGTAATAACAAGCTATAATCAATATCTAAATATCAATGCCGAAACCAGAACTGTTAATGAGAATTTTGCATCCCTTGGAAGTAACCGTACAGGAAACCTTCAGATATCAAATTCAGTAAATTTCTCATTCAACAGAATCTCCTGGATGCCCCTTCAATATTCATACAATGAAAATTCAACCGAACTAAAGGATGTTCTGGACATGAGTCAACTTGAGAGTGCAGTCGGGTTAACTGAATCAAGTTCTCATAATTTCTCAACAAGTTTTACCTTACTCACAAAAATCTGGTCAGGTCTGCCGTCCTTATCATATAATTACACGTTTAATCAATCGGAAGCATTTACAGGAGTTGGTAAGAATATTTTTAAGAATGGTACTTATTCAACAGGGCAAACCGCTTCTTTGAAATTTAATTTTCCAAATAAAATCTTTACAAACCTGAGTTTAGGCGGTGGTGTTTCTCAGACTGAATACCAGTATAACAAGGATTATGATATTAATGCCCAGGATAAAAAGACTCTGAAATTAAATGGAAGTACTGATGCAAATTTCGTTTTCAGTAAGTACTTAACGGTTAGACCTGCATTCTCGTTTACTAAAAATTACGAGGATAAGTATCTTCTGAACTTACAGCAAACATTAGGGATTTCTACTTCCTGGGTGCTGTATTTCCCATGGTTACGGCCAAGAGTCGACTTCAATGGGAGATATTCAGAAACATATTCAATTTCAAATTATTTTGATTTGGCTGAAAATGATAAACCATTTTTTGATTCTAAAATAACAAATTCGATTACAACATCATTAAATTTCGGGATCTATGAGGTTTTTCCGAAATTAAAATTCCTGAAATTTGAAACAATAACTTTTAACTTAACATATTCAATAAATAAAAATTTCGATTTTGATAACTTAAAATATAGATTCAGTGATTTTGAGAAGTGGAATAAGATTTTCCAGGACATTGAAGACGTTGAAGTTCCCGAAGATGAAGGTGAGATTAGAAGTTACTCAGAAACCAATAAATATTCAATAAGTTCAAATTATCGACCTTTAAATTTTCTCTCAACATCTTTTAGTTATTCCGAGAGTCATTCGAAAACTAATACAACCGGGACACTTGGTTACTCAGATGAATATTCTACCAATTCCTCTTTTAATTTCGATTACATCGAGAAGATTCTGAAATTTCTTAAAACATCATCATTCCGGCTTGCACTTACAACTTCTTATAGGGATAATAATAATATCATTACTGAATCCTTAAGTCCTTCCTTCTCATGGCCAATGAATTTTACTGATAAATTCGTGCATACTTTATCAGGATCGTATGGACAGACAACTCAAACTAAATTAAAAGAAGAGGATACTGATTATAACCTTGGGTTCAATTCAAATTGGTCATATAATCTCGACCTTTCTTACGGAATTAAATTACCGCTGATTAAAAAAGTATGGCGAGTTCAGAATTTCCTGAATATTAATTGGGGAGCAAGTTATTCGCAGTTCAGAACTACTTATAAAGGAAAAACAATATTTGATAAATATGCCGGGAACTTCGGGCTTGGGTATAATTTTACTAATAAACTTACTTTAGATACAAAATTCTCTTATTCTAAAGAAATTAATATAACAGAACCTTCCAAGAGCGTTAATATTACTACATTCACAATTAAAGGCGTGATTATCTTTTAAAAAATAGTTAAAAAGTTGAATAGTTTAAGTGTTAACAAAACCGTTTAAATGTTTAACCAGTTACTATAGTTCAATAGTTTAAGTGTTCAAAACAAGTTTAAGTGTGCGAGAGTGACGATAGTTAAATCGTTTAAGAGTTCAAAAAACGTTAAAGTGTTCAATTGTTGCGATAGTTCAATCGTTTAAAAGTTCCAAAAACGTTTAAGTGTTATCGTAGAGACGTGCCATGGCACGTCTGATAGTTAAAATGTTCAAGTGTTTTATAAAGGCATGCTTTGCATGTGTTCAAATGTGCGGAAGTTGCGATAGTTAAATTGTTGAAGTGTTAAATAAATTCGGATTTGTGGAGGAATAATGATAAAAAATAACAATAGAATGTTAATACCGAAGTTCAAATTTCTTTTCTACTAATTTAAATGAAATCCCTATCTACTTAAGTAAATTCTATAAGCTTTGAAATTTTACTTTAATATAATCATATAATTTGTTTTTGATATTTTTAAACTCTTTTGGAGGAGGATCTACAAAAGGCGAAGATTTATAAACTACCCTATGTTCCTGTTCTCCAATTCGCGCAGAAATAGTATGAGGATAATTTCTTCTTCCGCGTTTCTCTCCATATTCTTTGAACATTTCAAAGAACTTATTATCCTTTAATAACTCTATTAACTCTTTAACTTCTGCTATGGTCAGAGTTGTCTCTTTTATTCTAAAATCATCCTTACACCAGCACAAATCTCCACCAATTGGAGAACACCTTCTATATTCATCTTTATAATATTCATAGAATAATTTGTTCCCAACTACTATTATCTTACCATAACAACTATCAGCACAATAGAAAAAAGTTATATAGAAATCTTTAATATCTTTACAATCGTACTTTCTTAATAAATTTTTTAACCTAATATAATTAATAGCGTCTTCATGAGCCCAGAACTCAACACCATCCTTATTAATATAACCTTTTTTATCATTAAACTTTACCAAAGATATCCCTTGATTGAAATCTCCAGCTTCGTCATATTTCGCAGGGATAATGATCATCCCTTTTTTACCAATGAATCCATACTTTAAATTTTTATTATCCCGAAATTTACATTGTCCTTCTGAAAAGTTAAAGACACAGTCAAACTTAAGTGGAATAACCAGCTTACCCTTTTTATCAATGAACCCGCATTCCTTAGATTCCCAAAATGATAATCCGGGATCACCTATTTTACTGACTGCGCATAATCCCTCATGAAAATCACGAACCCACTTATAATCATTTGGTTCAATCACGATCTCTCCGTTTTTATTTATAAATAAATAACCTCCCTTTTTTCTATGTTTCCACCCCAATATTGCTGCTAAACTTTCACTAAAATTCTGTGCCCTATAAGTTTCCTTTTCTAATAGGTATTTACCATTTTTATCTATAAAATTTCTTCGCTTATTAGTTAAAATGAAGCCTTCACTAAAACCTTCATAACTTAAAAACCAATTAATATTTCGGTTTACGTTTGGATGCGTTTTCATAAACTTTGAACCTGTATCTGAAATATAATATCCTCTGATTGAAATTGAATAAAGTGGAAAATCATCAACATCAACTTTTTCAATCTTTTCCTCTACAACAAGGGCATAACCTTCTTTAAAACTTTTTACAATTAAAAAACTTAATGGGATTACTTCATTCCCGTTTAAGTCTATGAATCCCCACTGTATCTCTTTGCGTTTATTTCTTTCTTCAATTATTTTGAAAATCGCTACTGCTGCTTTCCCTTCCAAAAAATCAAATACCTTATCATATTTACATTTAACGACTTCTCTTCCTTGGGTATCGATAAATCCCCATTTGAACCCGTCAAATACTTTCGCACGCCCTTCAATAAAATCTCCCACATCGTGATATTTAATAGAGACTATTACTTTCCCTTCCTTATCTATAAAACCCCAAAAACCATTCTTTTTAACCGGTGCTAAACCAAATCTGAAAAGTCGGGCATCTTCATAAACTATAGCAATCTTAACGTTTTTATCCTTATCACAAAATCCCCATTTATCATCCTTACGATAAGGAATCAATTCCGGAATCTTATACTCCTCTCCAAACACAGTTAATAAAATACTTAATACCAAAAGAATAAAAATTAACTTTCTCACAAATAAATCCCTGATTAAAATTATATTCAATAATAATATAACATAAATCAAAACCAAAATCAAGTTGAAATTAGTTTTAAGGGACGGTGCTCCCATTTTGTCCCGTTATTATGTTTACTTCAGAATGGAATCGATTCTTTATTCCTTTTATTGTTTTCATAATCCTTTCATACGGGTGG
>DAOVMD010000056.1 GCA_030630935.1 Candidatus Mcinerneyibacteriota bacterium
CCATATCCAAACCTCCTATTATGGGTAATTTGAATATGATAACATAAATTACCAAAATCCGGTAACTTTAATTGACACCAACCGGTAATTCTAATTGTCGCTAATCACAGCACCAATAAATTCTAGTTTTTTAATAATTCTACAGCACATTTTACCATCGTAAATTTCACCAACTCTATGACCACAGTAATTATGAATAGATATTTTGCTCCCACAAATATTACATTCCTTTTCATGAATTATTATTTCGGGGCTTAGAAAATATTTATATGGGAAAACACATTGAAATTTCCCAACTTGTTCTTCTATAAAATTTAAATAAAATATATTATCAATTGAAAAATGAGATTTTAAAAACATTATATTATCTTCACATCTTTCTAATAAACACCAAGCTTTATAATAATCTTTATTTTTCATTTTATTAAATGCATCAATATATGTTGTTTGTATTAAAAGTACTGTTTCATAACACCATATTAACTTAGCTCCTTTTTCATCTTCTTTTTTCAATAATTCAACTTTCAGGTTTTTTAATATCTTGGAAATTTCATCCGCTTTTTTTACTCTATTTTTAAAGGCCTTTAGATATAAAACAATATCACTAAGATTCATTTTTACTTTACTTATCTTTTTTTAGAAATTCTTTTATTTTAATAAAATCTTCTGCAGAACCTTCATAAGTTATCATTTTAGAATTATTATTTTTATCAATTACCGTTGCTGTAATTTTAATCTTACTTTTGTTACTCTTAATGACTATTTCTTTAATGTAATCATAGAGAATATTAATTAATATTGGAAATACGATTGTTGTTATAACAAATGTTCCCAAATTACAAAGATCCGAATATAATCCTAATTCTTTATAATTTTTATCATCAATACAAATGTTAATTTGATAATTCGGTGGCAGTTTATTTTTAATATAGTTTAGTAAATCTTCTGTTCCCTCTGGGAATAACGGAATATCATAATTTGAATATCCCTCTTGAGGAATAATTAAAATATCAACGTTTCTTAGTTTCCTTTGCAAGTCTTCGGATATATAACTTTTATTAATGTGATTGTCAAAGTTATCATAAGAATTCTCTATTGAAAAACCAGGATACTGTTTATTATTTACATTCATTTTCTCTTCCATTTTTATTTTATTATTAAATTATTTTTCTTCTTCAACTATTCCTGATTTAGGAAAGCGTACACACCATTTACTTTTTACTTTTTTTATTTTAAACCTCGTCTATTTTATTTAATCGTTTAATTAAATCATCCGAACTTTTATTTCGCCACAGTTCACCTGTTCCATGACTCATAATATGATAATATGTTCCCGGATATTCTATCCATAATTGTCTTCTCATAATAATATTATACTGGAAAAATCTTTAAAAGTCAATAGTTTTAATTCTGAGAAATTCACTATTGGTTAATTTCCATATTCATTAGCAAACAAATTCATATATGAATATTTTTCCAAGAAAGATGTTACTCTTTTATTTTGATTTCTCTTTAATCATTTTTTTAGTTGGTTTTATTTTTTTCTTTTCGGTACGTTTTATTGGCTTTCTTTTAATTGGTATTGTTTTCGGGATTTTCTTAGTAGGTTTCTTTTTCCTAACCATAATTTTCCTCCTTTAAATTACAATATTAAAAAAATGAAGAAATAATAAACAAATTAATGTTATTATTGAAATCTTTAAAAAACATATCGAAATTTTTAAAATATTAACTTTTTTATCCGTGATTTTCATAAATTCATTATGAGTTTTTTTTAAATCTTTTGATAGACGATATAATACTTCATCATAATCATATTCTTCAAAGCATTCAAATGTATCTTCCAGAGAATAAATATTATAACTGCTTAAATCAATAGTATAGATAATTAGCAAAATAGATATCAAAATCATTATTAGAAGGCTAAAAATAATAATAATTTCAATTATATAAATACAAAAAAATCTATATTCAATATTAATAATTTCTTTGAAAAAAAATAATAAAAAAATAAGGAGAATATTCATCGCTGTAAGATATTTTATCGCCTTTTCTTCAACTCTTATTTTTCGCATGGATTCATCAGAAATCATTTCCTTTGAATATTTATAAAGAGCTTCGTACTTTTTTATATAATATGGTTCTGTTTTATCCTTTTTTTTAGATTGTTTTTTATTCATTAACTCCTCCTTAAAAATATGTTAAGAATAAATTTAAACTTTTTACATTTCAACTAAAACCATTAGTTTAATAATGCCTAGTTTAATATTCGTTATTTCCACACTCTCCACTTTCTTCAGGATCTCGATTGCTTGGATTAGGGTAAGGATTGCGTGTTCTTTTTGTTCAGGAGTGGTAATATTGTTCAGATCAAGTCTTTCTATTTTCTTGATGACATTGTCAATGTGATTCTGATCCTGGTGACTTTCGGGTGTTAGGTTATTGAGTTCTTCGAGTATGTTCTGCTTGATGTCTTCACTGGTTCCTGTTAGTTCAATGTCTTTGGTAAACTGTGCATAGTTATACCATAATCCACTAACAAGATAATCAATTGTGGTTATAAATGTATAGATATCAACAGTATCAGGTAACTTAACGATGAAATGTAGTTGTTTCATTTCATCGTATGCAAGGTTAAACTGCCAAATGATTGAGTTATTATCCACATCACCATCCTGGAAAACCTGAACAATCTCTACTCCGCCCGGAACTTCTTCGGTTACTTTCACAGTCAGCGGAACAACTAACGATTTAACTCTTATCTGTAATGGAATTATCCCTCCGGGGATTATCTGAACTTCCTGTGGCTTCACATATTCAATTGAACCTTTCAACAATTCGGTTAATTTAGACAGATTATCCTCGGTCAGATTTAAGAACAGGTCAAACGGGAGATATACTGATTTTCCTTTTCCATAGTCGTTCAGAACAACTGCAGGTGTCGGATCGTGTGGTGCAATGGAAATTTTTCCGTAACCTACAGAATTACTTTCCAAATTCAGCTCTGCTTTATAAACCAATTCCTCAACTGTGATTATACCACCTGTGGATACCGGTGAATCATCAAGTGAAACCATAATCGGCATTGCAGGATAACTGCCGTGATAAACTATACCGAGGGCTTCGGGTTTATTGCCATCACCATTGAAGTGATAGTACTTAGATGATATCAAACCTCTTCCTGCAAAAACATGCTCCCTCATCTCAAGAGAAGAATGTCCTTGAAGATTTTTATGATTACCAAGGACAATATAGGTATTGTACAGACTGCTCCTAAATCCTGAAACGAAATCTTCCTGGTTAGTGGTTATGTTATACATTAATAATCCTGACTCATCAAGAATCTGTGTTAATCTCTGTAACTTTTCAGAAGTGATATCTTCAGGTTTCTGGTTCAGCCAGATTAGGACACTCGATGCTGTGGAAAGGTCAATTGAACCCTCAAACTCTTCTGATAATTGAACAGTAATACTCTTTTCCTGTTCAACCGTTCCAAGGTTATCATAACTTCTGTAACTGATTATATACTTACCATAATCATACATCGCAAGATTAAATGGTTCAAGGTAATTCAACCATGCCGTGTCAACACCGCCAGCACTTGTGCTGTTGTAGATACGATACTCAGATCTATTTACTCCGGAATGCAATACAGGTTTATCAACTGCGGATAATGTGAACTCAGTTCCTTTGATCACATAAATAGTTCCGTTATCTTCCCTTGAAGGTGCATAAGCAATCGTTGTTTCGGGTGATGAGTCGTCAACAATAACCGTAATCGTCTTCACCTGCTCAGTATTACCCAAATTATCAATTCCACGATAACTGATAGTATGCTGACCTTCTCCATATCCTGACAATGTGAATGTAGCGTTATATTCAATCCACTCTGAATTATTTACATTGTACAACATTTTATTTAATCCTGAACCATTCTCAACAACGGAAATAGTAAATGGAGTATTAGATGTAACATATTTATTATTCCCGGAAATATATTTCGGAGTACCAATTGAAATACTTGAAACAGGTTTTGTATTATCAATAATAACTGTGATTGACTTTTCTTCCTCCTGGTTATTCGCATTATCTATGCTTCTGTATTTTATTAAATATTCATCATCACTATAACCATTTAATGTAAATGGCCCGGTATAAGTTACCCAAGCGGTATTATCTATATCTTGTGCACTTGTGCTCTTGAGCACTATTTTGTACTCCGTCTTCTTGACTCCTGACACATCATCTGTTGCTGTCAGAGTAAATTCAGTAACACCCGTTACATAAACATCATCCCCGTCCACATACTTCGGTTCCCCGATTGAGATACTTGTTTCGGGTGGTGTATTATCAGCATTAATAAAGACCGTTACACTCTGAACTTCCTCGTCATTACCCAATCTATCCGTACTGAAATATTCAATTGAAACCTCAATCTCTTCAAGCCCTTCTAAATTAAACGCCCCGTCATAAATCTGCCAATCACCAGAATTAATTCTGTATTGAATATTTGAAATACCACAACCTGAATCCCAGGCATATAAAACAAATGGAGTTTCAAATTCAACATATATATTTCCTTCAATAGTCTGCTGTGGATCACCTATCCAAATGAATGATGACGGAGAAGTGTTATCAAATTTCACATCGTAAGTTTTAATCTCACTCTCATTACCTGCAATATCTTTACAATAATAACTTAAAGTATAACTTCCGTCTTCGCCGTCAAGTTTAATAGGAATAGTATAATCAAGCCATGTATTATCCGGTTTATATTTTATCCAATCTATTCCGGATAAGTTATCAGAACCGGTCAATATCAACTCTGTATCATCGTTAATATACAATGCCCCATTAACCTCAATCTGAGGAGTTCCAATTGTTATATTCGCTTCAGGCTTCGTATTATCAATCTTGAATATCACTTCATCAGGGTTCAGGTCACCAACTACTGAGTCCGGACCATTCAGAATGTAATCATAAGCAGAAACGGATAGTGTGTATTCTCCGTCTGATAATAGGTTTGTATCAATCAAGGCTGAATATTCTCCGGCTAAAGTATTCCCGGAAGTTAGTGTCATTAATGTGGGTGTATCATTTTCAGATGGAGTCAATATAGAATTAATTAAATATTCAACTTTCTGAACACCATAATTATCATCGGTAACAATTGCTGTAATATTTAAGTCATCTTTATACCATTTACTCTCAACAGGATTAGTAATATTTACAATCGGCGGATTATACTCAGAACCTATCCAGACCACCACTTCGTTTGACGGCTCACTTTCACTACCAATCGGATCAATAGAGGTCACATGATATTTATATTCACCATCCGGTAAGTTTTCATCAAGATAAGCGATCTTAATATCAGTTCCATAGATTTCAAATTCACGTACTCCACAATGGAAAAAATATCCTGTAGAAACATTGGTGATATTCACACGAACTTTATCTGTTCTTACAGATTCATCCAGAATTATATGAGAATATGAAGTTAAATGATTTAGAACTGTTCTCTTTATTACCCATGTATTGTTTTCCCAAACTTCTATATTGAAATTAATACTTCCCCAGATCATTAGAGACCAATAAATTTTAACCTCATAAACATCTCTCATCTCAGTAAAGTTCAATTGGATATAACCATTTGAAACCTGCATCAAAGGAGAACTTCCTCTCCACAGAGAACCTAAATTCCCATCAATTGTGTTTTCAATTGAATATTGTTGTGGATATTGTTGATATAGATTCGGTCTATTTGTAGATACAGTAGCTCCGGTATCTAAGGACAGGTTTCTCAGCTCTCCGCCTGAAACACCTCCATCTGTAACTTCTTCTATCATACTTCCATTTCTATAAACCTTGTAACTGCTGACTTCCGGTTCAGTACCCTTTTCCCATTCCAGGGCAACATTTCGGTTACTGACTTCTGCAGTTAAATTCTGAGGAGGACATACATAGTCCCAAATAATCTTATATACATCTGTAAACTCACTTAAATTTCCATCCTTATCAAAACTTTTTAACTTAATACAAACCGGTGTATTCTTAACCAGGTTTGAAACCAGGTATTCTTCAACGTTAATATCTTCAAAATTAACAAATGTATTCGGAGTATCACTAATATAAACTCTATACCCGGTTACATTTGGATCAATTGATTTATCCCAGGTTACCAAAGCTGAGTCACAATTTTCTTCAATATTGACATTCTCCGGTGCTAATAACCCACAATAATACTTCAGCAGATATGTTTTCTTGAAGGTTCCTTTCTCAAGAACTATCTTGACTGCATTCCAACCCCTAATAGAATTATTAAATATAGTAGAGTAGTTTTCCTGAGCAGCAGGATCAATACTTACCTTATCAACCACCTGCTCATTAAGGAATACCGTCATGTAAAAATCTATATTAGATTCAAAATCAACATTCAAGGTAACATCATCATTCTCATTAAAATAAAATTCCTTATCCGTTGATGCATTGATAATGTTGAAATCAACTCCGGTGATAAAACAGGTTCCTCCTGAAAGGAACAGGTTATTATCTTTCTTGGATAATGTATAGTTCAGTGGAACAGAACCAAGTTTAATCGAATCAAACTTCCCAACTCCAGATAAATAGATATCTTCCCCTGACACTAATGAAACATCCTTTTCAAATATCTTATTCTCCTCAACCTCATCACCGAGGTAACACTTAAAGACTGCATCAAAAGTAGAATTACTGCTTATCCTTGTCTGGCATTCAATATCTTCACCATTAAAGTAATATGGTTTATCTGTACTGAACCCGAGGATTCTTATCCAGTATCCTTTAACATCAATCGCATATTTATAATCCCGGCCTCTGAATGAATAATCAATTTTATATGTTCCCTGAGTCACTTCATTCGGAATATTAAAACTGAATGTAAATGTATTCGGTTCAGTAACCTCAATTGTATTTTCGTAACCAAAAGGTGATTCAACCGTAAATGCTCCGGTGTTATACGCTTCTACAGTACACAGGACAGGTTCACCGGGATTATAAAGTTGTTTATCGGTATAGAACGCAATATCATCGGTCTTGATATTGATATTTTTAAAGGAAAGGTAAACATACCTGCCGGTTTCGAGTAATAATCCGAATGTAATCTTTGAAAAGTTTGCCTTGGCAAGGAAAGAAAACTGAAGAGTATGATTATTCACCAATTTAAATTCCTGAACCATGGTCTCTGCTGCATAAATTACTTGTGCAGTTAATTCTGGTTGTAAAGACGGATTCAGGTTTGAAATATCAAGAGTGAGGTTTACATTCTCCCCAACTTCATATAACTGTTTATCAACAGAAGAATTTACCATGATTTCGATTCCTTTCACATGGAATTTCATAGTTCCTTTCTTACCGTTTAAACTGTATTCTGCAAAATAATCACCGGTTCTGATGTCATACGGTATCCCGAATAAACATTCGATATTCTGCTGAGCTCCGGGTTCTAAGGAGAAAGATTTTTTATTATCATCGTTTTCCAGTATCTTAAACTCGAAATTACATTCCCCTGTTTGGGCTCCGGTATTTGCAACTGTAAATGAAACGGTATTTAATGTATTAACATCAAATACCGGGTAATTCGGCATAGAAATAATCTCAAAGACAGGCCCAATAACTTTATATTCAAATTCCTTTACTTTAACCGGAACTAAATCCATATCCACAATAACACTATTCCCGTGGTATAAACCGGCAGGAATTCCTGTAGTAGGGATATAAACATCCCAGGTCAAGCTTTTATTGCTTGGAATGCTAATTCCCTCATAGCCACTCCAGAAATCTGTGAAGACGGAAACGTATCCATTGAAATCGCTGTATCCGGAATTTGTAATTACAACCGATACCGGGACAGAGTTTCCGGATTCACATCCAACAATTAAATCAGTGGAGATCTTTTTATCAGGAATTACACTAAATTGCTTTGTCTTGAGATTATACAAACAATATGCTTCAATCGTATAATCACCTATTGGTAGTGAATATTCAAGGTTATCCGATTTTATTTCACCAGGTTCGAGTGCGTATGTTTTATTATGCTTTTCAACTTCAAGTCCATTACTTAAGATAGTGTAGAATACTGTAATTTCTTCCGGAACTTCTCCGGTGTTAGTTATGTCAATCTGAAATCCTTGTGTTGTATCAGGATATATACTATCTCCTGATATCAGAATCTCTGCATCCTCACCAAAGCGAACAGCCTTAATTATCTGCTGCTCAACGTCACCCGTGCTGGATATGATAAAATCGGTATCTTCAAAGATATTAAACTTATTATAGAATAACCTACCTTCACCGGGACTGAGTTCAAACGGATGTATAAACTCACCGATGTTAAGGGCTCCGTCAATATTTGATTTTGTTGGATTGGTTAACTGAACTTCTATATAGAACTCTTCTCTGCCGACAACTTCAGGTGCAGTTGCTATCATTTCAAGAGCGGGTGAGTCAATAACGACAAGCTTTTCATATTCAAAATCCTTGACAATACCGGTTAATAGGAAACTCTTATCCCCGGTTAATGTAACTGTAAACGGATATGTTGCTCCTGGTGATAAACTTGGAATTAGCTCCGAATAAATCTCTATCCCGTCCTTCTTAAGTTTAAACTCAAGATTGGTCTCAACTATACCGGAGATGTTGGCGATGTAACCGTTAATAATAATCGGGTCATTTGTTAAGTAATTCTCTTTATCTGTATTAAAGACCAAGTAAAACTCACTGTCATTTACCAGAAATTTCTTTTTATCTTCATCTAAAACTTGCCCGAAATCATTTTCCCAACTAGCAACAAAGATATATTTCCCTATTGAAGTGAGTGCGGTTGTGGCTAGGGTGTTATTATAAACCTGCCCGGACTGAAGAGCCAAATCCTGCTGCTGTGTCCAGATTGGTGAGTCAATGGCCTTGTAAATAATCTCTATGCTGTTCAACTCTGGTGTAAATTCAGAGTTTGTTGTTTCAAGTAGAATTTCAACTTCAATGAATCTCGAAAATTCGGGGAATAACTCATCACCTGAATTCTTCCAGGTACTCCAGTTCACATTTTCTAAATTATCCTTATTATTCGAAACCCTGAACCGGAATTTTACATTTGTTCCCGCAGGTGTAGTTGAGTCAATAAAAATGGTTTCAAAATAATAAGTATCCACTGAATCGAAAACATAACTAAATGTCCCGGTATTCAAGTATGATTTGTCAAAAACTTCTAACTGTGAAGTCCTCCCATCTGAATTTGAAATAAACAATTCTCCGGAACTATTAACATCAATCTGGTTAACAAAGTAATAAGGCCACTTACTAAGGTTTATCCCTATTTCTGTTATTGTCGTGATCAAAATCCCATCTCCTGAAATCACATCTATACTCGGTGATTCATCAATCCATTTTAATACATATAATATATCAAGGTTCTTATCATAAGCAATATCGGTTACATCAATATTATCAAGTACATCGTAAAACTTCAGAGTTTCAATAATATTTCCGGTACCATCAACCTTTATTACATAAATTCCATATCCTTCAGAACCGCTTCTGAGGTCAGTAATTATCAGGTTGCCTTCATTGTCACCCGTAATACCAAAAGGAGAATTATAATCAGGCCAGATCTCATGAGTATTATTAACTACATCCTGTACCCAAATTCCTTCTCCCCAAACACCGAAATAGAGTTTGCTATTTAAGTCATCAAAGTAGATGTCATGAGTATTTCCACCTGTTTGGAATGTCTCAAAGGTACTACTATATTCAAGATTAGAATCAAGAACTAAGACAGGATGGTTTGTTCCCTTTATATATGAATATATATCGCCAGAATTTGATATTGAAACCGACTTAGGTTTAAAAGTATTTCCATCAGGTAAGACTCCTCTTTGACCGTAATAGTCAAAGCTTGAGAAATCTGAGTTGAATTTTGAAATTGCGTTTAGATTGTCATAATCACTTACCACAATTTCATCATTGTCATTGATATCGATATAATTATATTGGTTAAACTGAGGTTGTTTTATATGCTTCCAGATATCTATCTGATTCATAAGTCCGAGGCCGGTATCGTAAACTAATACGGAATATTCATTCAAGCCCCAGATATAAATCTTACCGTTGTTTAACGTGATATTATCTCCGATATATTCGTCACCCCAGGTTCCCTGAACTGTAATAGTGACTGTATCTGCAATGCTTCCGTCAGTATTTAATTTGAATATATCCCGTCCATTATTTGCTAAACAGAATATACTATTTGAGGAATTCTGAACTATACCCTTTAATTTTTCTGAACCTACAGTAAAAGTTTCGATCAATCCTCCGGAGAATGAATATTTATGAATCTTATTAGTGTTCTCCTCAGTAATATAAAGATAAACCCGTCCGGCTTCAAGGGTTATGGTTATATAAAGCGGAATAAAAGGTAAAAAAATTGAATTAAATCTTATTCCGGACAAATTATATATATCAATACTATTATATATATACATCGTATTCGGTACATATATGTATTCTCCCATAAAGGCATTGAAAATCTCAATGTCTGTAACAGGGCCGTAATTACAAAGGTTAATTGTACTTAATTGGTTTAGGTTGGAATCAAATACACGTATTAAAGGTGTTTTATTAACTTCCTTGTCAACGACATAAAGATTCCCTGAAGAATCAATAGAAGAATCATATAGTCCTGAGTTAAATGGATAGACAGTTGAGTCATACCATTCTTTCTGATAATTTAAATCGGAATCAAGCTTGAAGATATAGTTCCTGAAGTTTACATAGAGGTTACCTGAATTATCAAGTGAGATTCCTCTGAACTTCCTGCTTTCAACTAAATACCCGCCGTGTCTCCTATCAAGCTCATAATTGAATTTGAGCTGTATCTTATCATTATTACTGTATGTATCTGTAAACTCACCTGTGTTAAAATCTTCAGATGTGGAAATTGTTTTTGTATTTATATCTACTTCTTTGTAGATACTGTAAGTTACCTTAGAACCTGAGATGTTTAAGGTGCTGTTGTTCTCAAGATTAATTTCAGGTGAAATAATATCCGTGGTCGAATAGACCTGTTTATCAAGATTCGCTGCAAGGTTACCGGAGATACCGGTGACGGTAATTAATTTTCTCAACTTAGATACTTTCTGAGTTTCTCTATCCGTACAGTTTATCTCAAGTATATATAACCCGGATATGGTTTGGGAATCCGGAATGAGAAATTTCTGTACTGTTGCACCGGCTTTTATAACGTTATTACTATATGTCCTGAACAGTACTTCTGAACCAAATTCTTCTTTTAGGCTTATGGTTAAGTCAAAAGAGGTATGTTCACCACCAAGATTGTTAATATTAATATACTCCAATGAACCTGCGGTAATGGTATCATTATC
>DAOVMD010000286.1 GCA_030630935.1 Candidatus Mcinerneyibacteriota bacterium
CGAACAATCTTACCAAAAGAAGTTTA
The DNA here is from genome assembly GCA_030630935.1 of Candidatus Mcinerneyibacteriota bacterium. Taxonomy (GTDB): domain Bacteria; phylum AUK180; class AUK180; order JAQVHJ01; family JAQVHJ01; genus DAOVMD01. The sequence continues at coordinate 27 of DAOVMD010000286.1, forward strand.
TGTAAGAAGCAAGGTAATAATTTTTGACCATCACCCGCACCATAAAAATGATGTTTCAGGGGACCAGGAAACCATCAGGTATTATGGTGCTACAATTACAATTCTATTAAAAGAATTTAAAAGAAAAAATATCCATTTCACACATCAGGAAGCAAGTCTTTTTGCAATGGGGATTTTTGAGGATACAGGAATGTTAACCTACTCCTCCGTGACTACCTGGGACATTAAGGCACTTGATTTCCTGCTTAAGAATGACGCTGAATTCTCTCTTAGCCGAAAATACATATCATACGACCTTGATCAAAAGCAGCTTAAAATATTCAATCAACTGCTTAATAAAGTTGATGTCTATAATTTCTCAGGAATTAATATTATAATTGGTGATGCAGAAACCGAAATTTATGTGGATGGGGTATCTCTCCTTGCCCATAAACTTATGGACCCGGGAAATTATAAGGTTGGGTTTATTATTATCCAAATGAAGAATAGGGTTCATTTGATTGCAAGAAGCAGAGTTCCCGAGATAAATGTAGCAAAGATCCTTGAAAAATTCGGAGGGGGGGGACATCCTTCTGCAGCTTCTGCGGTAATTAAAAATATGTCTAAATTTCAAGTGAAAGAGAAATTAATCACGGACCTGAAAAAGATCTCAAACAGTATTTTCAACGCGAAGGAAATAATGGAGAAGAATTTAATCTTCATCGATTCCGATCAAACTATTGAAAGTGCTTCTGCGTTATTTAAAAAAACTGATAAGGGTTATATCATCGTAATGAACTCAGACGATGTAATAGGATACCTGAGTAGAAATGATATTAAACGAGCTACCAGACATAAACTCTCGAAAAAATCGCTATTAGATATTATTGCATATAATTTTGAGTTAGTAAGTCCAAATATAAAAATCTCAACCATATATAAAAAAATCTTTTCTGCAAATAATCTTTTACTGGTTCATAAAAACAATAAAATCCTTGGAGTTATTTCAAAAAAAACTATCAAACCTTTTACTCCAAATGAATTCAAGAAAGACCCTCTAAATGTTTTAATTAATAAATTTCATTACTCAATAACTTCAAATGCCAATAAACTTCTAGTCAAATATCTCCCGGTAAACTTATATGAAATATTAAGGAAAATATCTTCAATCGCTCAACAAGAAGGGTATTCCGCATATTTAGTTGGGGGATTTGTCCGGGATCTCTTAATTGCTTCATTTAAAAAACACCGGGAGAAAATGCTCCGATTTGATTTTGATATTGTCACTCCTCAGAATGGAATTAAGTTTGCCAGGTTACTCGGGAAACACCTAAACGCAAAAGTAACCGCACACAGGAAATTCAATACAGCAATTTTGATTTTCAAAAAAGGTGAAATATTACCAAGCCAGGAATTCAGAATTGATATTGCTACTGCCCGGAAAGAAAAGTATTATTATCCGGGAGCATTACCTGTTGTTAAAAACGCTCCTTTAAGGAAAGATCTTTTCCGAAGAGACTTTACAATAAATACAATTGCAATTTCTTTGGTGAAAAAAGAATTCGGAAAAATAATAGATTTTTTCCGTGGACAAAACGACATGAAGAAAGGATTAATTCGAGTTCTTCATAACTTATCTTTTATAGATGACCCGACTCGTATATTTAGAGCAATACGATTTGCCGGAAGACTAAATTTTAAGTTGGAAGAACATACAGAGCGTTTATTGAAAAATGCAATTAATTCAAGATATATAAAGAACCTGAGCGGAAAAAGAATTTTCGAAGAACTTAAGTATATATTTAACGAAAGAAATCCGATACCAATGGCAAATAATCTATCCAAATATCAAGCATTTTATTTTATCTCGCCTGAACTGAAATTTACTGAAGAAAAGGAAGAACTAATTCTTTCGATATTTGAAGTTTTATCCTGGTATAAACTTCTATTTGCTGAAACAACAATCAATAGATGGACACCTTATTTTATTGCATTAATCCATGATATTTCACAAAAAGAAAAAATCAAGGTTTGCAAGAACTTCTTCGTAACAAAAAAGAATACTCAAATAATTCTCAAGATAGAAAAAACATTCTCAACAATTAGAAATAAATTATTAAGATCCAATAAAATTATTCCAAGTAAAATCTATGAAGCCCTAAGTAATTCCCCTATTGAAATCCTCTTATTTATAATGGCAAAAGCAAAAAAAGATAAGTTGGTAGAGAAGAAAATCTCATTTTATCTTATAGAATTATACCATGAAAAAATTTTTATAACCGGTAAAGAACTTTTAGAATTTGGCTTTAAACCAGGTCCTAAGATAGGCGAAATCAAAAGGAAACTGCTATACCTGAAACTCGATGGAAAAGTCAAAACAAAAAAAGCAGAGATTAATTATATTAAAAGATATATCCTTCCAAAACTTTCCTAATTGCTTCGCAATTAAAATGAAGAATTAACAATGAAAAATGAAAAATGAATAATGGTTTGCATTATATATTACAATGCAGTAGGGGCGACCGGCCGGGCGCCCTGACCATAAGAAATAAAACACCCATTCGATAAAAAAAAATAAAACAAAATGAGAAAAGATAAACAAAAATTAAAATATTTTATTCTTTAGCAGGTCGACGAACGGAGAGAGGAGATCCCGTATCGCGAAGCGCAGCGGGAGACTTTTATGAGACTTATAATTGACTACAGCATCGCTTCGCTCAGCAATAAAAAAGTAACAATGAGTAATTAATAAGTAAGAATGATTTTGCTTTAGAGAATATGATGCTTTTGTTTAGAGCGACTGTTGCTTAAAGAAACTAAAGAGTGCATTTTTTACCATGAAGGACACCCCGAAGTAAATTCGGGATAAATTCCGAACATGAAGAAAAAACAAAAAAAAATAACAAAAGAAAAATAAAATTAACTACTGAACACGCCGTAAAAATAAAAATAATAAAATAAACTCGCTTCGCTCAAACTTTTTCTTCCACCACGGAGGACACGGAGAAAAACAAAAAAAATATTTCTTCAGCAGGTCGACGACCGAAGGGAGGAGATCCCGTATAGCGAAGCGATAGAGAAGCGTATCGGGAGAACTGAAGAGTAAGGAACCACGTAGGGTTCCCTATTAAAAAACTAACGAGAACTTAAAAAAACAAGAAGAAAGAAAGAAAAAGAAAAATTGCTTTAGCAGGTCAGCAACCGTAGGGAGTAGATTGAGTTTACCCCGATTTGTCGGGGATTTTTTATATCGGGAGAACCGACAAGAACTGTTTTAACATTTGAACAATTGAACCATAGCCAACTCCCGAACACTTTAACATCTTTTTAACATTTCAATTATTTGTCCTTGACTTTTTTAATATAATCATATATAATTATTATATGAAAAGAATTGCACAATTTTTTAAGAGTTTATTACCGCCGTTTTTAATTATATTCAGGATAAATAAAGTTTTTATACCTATTCCATTTATATTATTCTGGCCATTCGTAATCTTAATTTTGTTAATCGCTCAATTAATAATTCCATTCATTAATATTAAAGGGACAAAAATGAAACAGAGGGCTCAATGGCCATGGTTAGCTTATCGAATTCTCTGTATATCCTGGGGCACTCGAATTCAGGTAAACGAGAAAAAGAGTAAAGTATTAATTTTTATCTGGTAGCTACTTGGAAGACTAATTGCGGTAGAAAAACTGAAGTACGAAAAGGAGGAGGATGAAAGAGAAGAATTCAACATCTAAAGAATCCAATCGGGATTTCATATTAACAAGAGTTATAATGATTCTAGCGACAATAGTATTTTTATTCTATGTTATTACATTTTATAGTTTATCTCTTGAAGGAAATAATATCCTGTATTTTTATTCAATTATACTTTTCTTAAATGGTTTGTTTATTGTAACAAATTTTAAAAATATATCAAGATTCTTTGTCTCAATTATAAAATTAACCTTTTGGGGGATTTTAGTTTGTTTTACTTATGATATAGTATCTAAAATTCCATACTCATATGAAATAATACAAAATATGACTCGAAGATTAGAACAGAATAGTTTTCTTAAGTTCTTATATACTAATGAGCCCTTAAGAATAACCTCTTCATTATTACAAATACTTTGTATACCATGGCTTCTTTTAACTGCAATTGAGTTTTTAATAAATAAAATCTTTGAAATATTAAAAAGATATAAAATTATAAAATCAAGAGAATGAACCAGAATAACTTAACATCTAAAGAATCGAAACGTGACTTTATATTATTAAGAGTTATAATTGTTCTTGGAATAATATACTTTTCATTTGGCATTATTAAAAATTATAATTCTTTTCTAAAAGGAAATAACATCCTTTATTTTTATTCAATTACTTCTCTCTTTATTTTTTTTAGTATTGCAATAAATTTTAGAAATGTACATAAAAACTTTATCTTAATTATAAAATTAAGCACGTGGATATTTTTAGTTTGTTTAACTTTTTATATATTATCCAAACCTGAATATTCATATATAACAATTGAAGGTATAACCCTAAGAAGGGAGTGGGAGAACTTTCTTGAATTCCTTTTTTACAGATTTATCATTGAGAATCCATTAATGCTAATATATATATTAATCTTTATACTTAGTGTACCATATATTCTTTTAACAGCAATTGAGTTTTCTATAAATACAATCTTTGGAATATTAAGAAGATATAAAATTATAAAAAGTTAAACATATTGGCTCTTCTCCATTTTAGTTGGTTGAAATTCCCGTGAAAGC
>DAOVMD010000065.1 GCA_030630935.1 Candidatus Mcinerneyibacteriota bacterium
CCTTTTAATTTTTTATTTTTTATCAAGTGTTCTAATATCAATGCAATCACGATATTAGGAGGGATAAATTTTCCTTTTTCGTCTATAATTCCAAACCTGTCAGCATCACCATCTGTAGCAATCCCGATATCAGCTTTATTTTTTTTAACAGTTTTAGACAGTTCAACTAAATTCTCTGCGTCAGGTTCGGTTGATCTATTTGCAAATAGAGGATCTCTAAAATCATGTAGTAATTTCAAGTCAACATTCCCTTCGAGTAATTTATCAAGGTAGCCTATAGAAGTTCCGAACATACAATCCTGGACAACTTTGAGTTTTGCAGATTTAATCTTCTTGAAATTTATTAATTCTCTAATTTGCTTAAAGTAATCATTCATTGGGTTTATAATTTTAATTAATCCTTTTGATGCTGCAGTTTCAAAATCCAATTTTTTAATATCCTTCTCTTTAATGAGTTCAATATATTTTTCAATCTCCATAGTTACTTCAGATGGTGCCGGAGCTCCAGATGCAGGAGAAAATTTCAAACCGCTATATTCCGCAGGATTATGCGAAGCTGTAATATTAATCCCACCTGCAAGTTTTTTCTTTATAATCATATATGAAATCACGGGAGTCGGGCAAAAAGTATTGACGAAAAGAACAGGAATCTTATTTCCTGCCAAAACTTCTGCAGATAATTTTGCAAATTCAGGAGATAGAAATCTTGTATCATATCCGATAATTACAGGAGTCTTTTTCCTTTTTGATTTTAATATATATTTAGCAATTGCTTGAGAAACTAATGCAACTCCGGAGAAAGTAAAATCTTCAGCGATTATCCCGCGCCAACCCGATGTTCCAAATTTAATTTTCATTTTTCACTCCTTAATCTTTTTTTATAAACTCTCTCTTTTACGGATAAGCTCCTAAAATAACTCTCACCAATTCCTAAGATAGTCTCAACCTTGCCCAGAACAAGGTATCCGTTATTGATAAGATCATTATGGAATTTCTTCAAAATCTCTTCCTGGAGAGTCTTTTCAAAATAAATAAATAGATTTCTACAAAAAAGAATATTAATTCTTGTAAAATGAGCATCTTTAATTAAATCTCTCTTTTTAAACTGGATCATCTCTTTTATTGAATCCTTAATTTTGTAGTTTCCGTCTTTTTGCTTATCAAAATACTTGGGTATGATTTCAGGCTCTTTATCAAGAAGTACTCTTAAATTTTTTGCGGGATATATTCCCCGCTCAGCAATTTCTAAACTTTTATCGTCAATATCAGTTGCAAAAATATCAATTTTTACCCTTTCAATCTTTCTGCCAAATGCTTCACGTAATGCTATCGCAATTGAATATGGTTCCTCACCTGAAGAACAAGCAGCACTCCAAATTCTTAGCTTGAATAAATTTTTATCCTCAGAATAAGGAACAAATAAATTTGACTGAAGATACTTAAAAGCAGTATAGTCGCGGAAGAATTGAGTTACATTAATTGTGATTGTATCAATTAATGTATTCATCTCCTTATCATTATTTTGGAGAAAATCAAAGTATTCTTTATATGAATGGATATCTAAAGCACGCAGTCTTACTCGAAGCCGCCTCTTTAAACATTTATCTTTATAATGAGTGAAGTCCAGAGAACTCGACCTCTCAATCTTTCTGAGAATTAAACGAAAAGCAATATCCTCTGGCGACATATTAAACTTGACCTAAAATTTCTAAATTTCTATGAGCGAGTTTATTGGTAGGGTCGATCTCCAGAACTTTTTTCCAGCAGGCGATTGCATCAGATTTTTGATTCTTCTTTAAATAAATTCCCGCAAGTTTATTATACCCATCAATATAGTCTGGTTTCAATTTTAGAACATTTTGAAATAATTTAATTGAACCGACAAAATCTTTTTGGAGATATTTAAGGTTTGCAAGTTCCATGATTGCAATAACTTTGTTGGGGTTAATTGAAATAATTTTTGTGAAAAAGGATTCTGCCTTTTCAAAGTTATTTTCTTTTGTATAAATCTTGCCCAAACTCATTAAAATACCAATATCCTTTGGTGTAATATTTAAAGCATTATTGAAAATTTCAAGTGCTTTTGCCTTCTGGTCTAACTTATAATAAGTTAAACCGAGATACTTGAAAATTGAAACATCATCAGGGAATAGTTTGGCTGCTTTTTCAAACTCTTCTAAAGCTTGTTTAAAAAGTCTATCTTTATAAAATTTCACTCCTAATTGGAATGATTTACTATCAATTGATGAGGGATTAATATCTAAAAACTGTGTTATCTCCGACTTAAATTCATCTTCTAACTCTTTCTCTCTACTCAACTCAATGATCTTATCTTTTATTAATTCATTTAGCACTTGTAAAACAATGAATTTACTTCTTTTACTATTAAAAACAATGTCATTTACTGTATTGTTATCATCTACTAAACTTAGTATCTCATAATCAATTGCTGGATATTTTTCATCGGTCTTGGGATTAATAATTTTATATATTTGGATGCCGGGTATTTCCTTTTCAAGATTTTCAACTTTATCAATTCTATCAATACTCCCCATTAGTAAACTTTGAATAGCAATTTTATATGCATTGGGATAAGTCTTTTCAATATCTTTTCCCTTTAGAAATTTGAATTTACCTACATTCATTGAAAGGAAATCAACAACAATCTCTTTAATCTGATCTTCCTGAAGCTGAATAAACTCCTGCTTGTTAATTTTCGCATCTTTTAATAGCCTACTAAAGATTTCCTTCTGAGTCTTTCCAAAAGACCGTAAAACCTTAAATTCCTTTAAGCTTAAATTGTTATTCCTGACGTAAACATCAAAAATATTCTCCCTTATCGAAGATGAGATTGCTCCTCGAATCTCTCCTTTTAGAAAATAAATCTTACCGGTAAATTCATTTACTGCAATCTCTAATATACCTGTCTTCTTCCCAAATGTAATTATCTGGAAAAGATCTGGTAAGGGTATTGTATCAAGTGTACCTTCAACTGTCATGTACTTGTTTCCTCCCCTTCTTCATCTTTAAATTTTGATCTAGATAATGATTTTAACCATTCATCACATTCCCGGATGCCAAGTTTCGCTTCTTTTACTCTATATACATTTGTAGACCTTTCTAAATAAATTCCCCACTGTTCAATTGCTTCTTTGTACCAAGCCTTATTCAAATATACTTTTCCAAGATAAAAATAAGCTTCAATGTAACTATCGTCAATTTCAAGAGTTCTACGATATTCCCAGACCGCTTCAGACCACCATTTTTTATGGGCATAAGCTCCGCCTAAATTAAAATGAGCAGCAGGATTATCGGTATTGATTTGAATTGCTTTATCGTACATCATAATCGCGTCATCAAAGTTCTTTAGCTTCTGATATGTTGCTCCGAGATTCACAAAGAACATTTCATTATCGGGTTCAAGTTCAATTGCCTTCTTATAATGAGTAATTGCTTCATCAGATTGATTAACTAAAATTAGAATATTAGCGAGATTATTAAAATAACCTGCATCTGCACTATCTAATTCAATTGCCTTCTTCAAGAATTTAATCGCTTTCTCAAGGGATTTCTTTGCTTTATATAATAAACCAATCTCATTAAATATCTCAGCATTATTTGGATTCTTTTTTAAGGCTTTCTGATAATATGATAGTGCCTTCTCAGGATCATGCATTCGCCGGAAGCATTTACCAAGGTAGAAATTCAAATCCTTTAAATCCGGATTAAGCTGTTCAATCTTTAAGAAAATTTTCAAGGCAGAATCCATGTTATTCTCTTCAAGATAAATTCGACCTAAACTCATCAGAGCGTCATCATATTCCGGGTTGATATCAATCGCTTGCTTTAATAGTTTAAATCCTTCATCATGCATACCTTCATGATAATAGATTGTTCCAAGATTCCCCATTGCAAGAGAATTCTTTGGATTAATCTCTAATATCTGCTTGTAATATTTGATACCATTCTCAATATCATTCTTACGCCAATAAACTTTTGCAATATTAAGAAGAGCAGACTCATAATTCATATCAAGATCAATTGCTTTTTTTAGATTTTTTTCTGCTTCATCATATTCTTTTCTTATAATTAATAAAACTCCGAGATTATTATATAATATTTGGTTTTCAGGTTCAAGAACGATTGCTCTTTTTAAATAATCAATCGCTCTCGAATATTCCTTTAACTTAGTGTAAATTTTTGCTAAATTTACTAAAGGTTCTGCATATTCCGGATTGGCTTGAATTGAGTTTTCAAATTCCTTAACCGCTTCATTAAAACGACCGGTATTCATATAAGCCTGACCCATTGTATTCAATGCGATTGCATATTCCGGGTCTTTTTTTACAACCGGTTTACTTAATTTCTTAATGTCTTCTTCGTACATCTTCATTGCTTTTTCATCAAGACCTACTCTGGCATGGGCTTCTGCATAATTAGGATTGATCTCCACCGCTTTATTATATACCACAGTAGCTTCATCATACATACCCTTATCACCGTAGGCAAAACTTAAATTATAATGAGCATCTGCATTGTTTGGATTAATATCGATAGATTTCTTAAAGTACTTTATTGCATCGTCATACATACCTTTATGGTAATATACTTCACCGAGATTATTAATTGCAACATCATTTGTTTTATCTAATCCAATCGCCTTCTTATATTCTGTGATCGCTTCATCATAATTCCCCATCTCTTTGTGAGCAACACCAAGATTATTATGAGCAAGTGCATAATTCGGTTCAAGGATCAGAGACTTGTTAAAGGCTTCAATTGCGTCGAGGTACATCTCTTTTGAAAAATAAAATACACCAAGGTTATTTAATGCTCCGGGATTATTCTGATCAACTTTACTGGCGTACATCTTAAATATATCTTTTGTCTTATTACCCATAACCTTACACTGCAATTATTTTGTTAAAATCTAAAATTATAACCGGTTCATCATCAACTTTCCCTATACCTTCCAGGTAATCAGTTGAAATACCGGCAACTAACTTTGGAGCAGGTTCAACATCGTCTTCTGAAATGTTCTTCACTTCTTTAACTGAATCTACTAATAAACCTATCTTCTGGGTTTCAGTACGTGCAACCATAATCATTGAGTTTGGAAGAATATCCGTGTTTGCCAAACCTAGTTTCTTTTTTAAATTAATTATTGTTATAACTTCTCCACGGAGATTTATAATTCCTTCAATGAAACTATCTGCATTTGGAACCCTAACAATATTAATCATCTCTTGAATCTCGTTAATATTTGTAATTCTGAAACTAAAGAGTTCATCGTCTAATTTAAATAAAATTAGTTGTGCAATCTCAGATATACCTATGATTTGCTTCTTAACTTTTTGCTTCACACGAACCTCTAAATCTCAGTTGTGATTTTGCTCAAGATTACTTCAATCCCTTCAATATAGGGAATCATAAAAAAGAAAGACGAAAAAGCGTTTTCAGAATCATTAAATTGAGTCTCTATGAAATATATTGTATCAGCAATATCCTTATCATCAAGTGCAGATTTAAGAACCTTCTCACTTTTATCAGTCAATAAATGCGGCATGGAAGGAATCAATAAAAGATTCAAGAAATCACTCATTGCTGATAAATACGAACCCGATATAATATTTGCGATTTCTTTAATTGTTGAGTGGCTGAGATCATCAAGAATTATGGTCTCACCTGGTTTTCTTTTCATTAAAATATCAACCAGAGAAAGGGCATCTGTTCGGGAGAGAAGAAAAATGATTTTCCCGGTTGCCTCTCCCAAAATAAATAGTGATACTCCTACCATAATATCATCAACGTTCGAAATAAATTTGTGTAAATCAGCTTTTTTAATCACCTGAGAAGATAGAATTTTTATCTCAATTTTCTTTTTCAGTAATTGAGATAATGAGGTTGCTGCATGACCTGAACCAATACTACCTATCTCCTTTAATGCATCAAGTTGGAGCTGTGTTAGTTTTGTTAAATCTATCATCTTTCTCCCTGCTTAGTTTATAATATTCCTTGAATATCCAAAATTAAGGCAGGATTACCATTTGCCAAAATGGCAACACCTGAAAAAGTCCTAATCTTCTGGAGCAATTTATCTAATGCTTTAATTACAATCTCCTGTTGGCCTAATAATTCATCAAAAACAATACCTGCTTTCTTCTCCCCAATTTCTACTACAACAATAGGTTTCAAGTCATCATCTTTCATCTTAGAATCAATGTTCAATACTCTATTCATCCTGATTATCGGCAGAATCTCCTTACCCTTTAATAAAACAGTTTCTTTATTCTTTATTGTTTGTATATCTTTTATATAAATTTCAGAAGTCTCCTTGATATTAACCATTGGGAGTAAATAAATCTCATCTTTCAACCTAACAAGAAGTGCCTGAATAATTGCAAGAGTTAAAGGTAATTTTAATTTGAAAGTTGAACCCTTACCTACTTCAGATTCAATTTGGAGAATTCCACTTAAGGATTCAATCTTATTCCTAACAACATCCATCCCTACTCCACGTCCGGAAATATCAGTGACTTTCTTTGCAGTCGAAAATCCAGGTTCACAAATTAATGAGAATATCTCTTCTTTCGTTAATTCTTTCCCTGTATCTTTTGTAATAATACCACGTTTAATACCTTCTGCCTTAATCTTCTCAGAACTCATACCCTTACCATCATCTATTACTTCAATAATAACCTGATTTTTCTCTCTGCGTGCAATAAGATCAATTTTTGCAACTTTAGATTTACCGCTCTTCTTTCTTGCTTCTTTTGTTTCTATCCCATGATCAACGGCATTTCTTAGTAAATGAACTAAGGGCTTACCTATCTCATCTAAAATAGTCCTATCTAACTCAATATCCCTTCCTGTAATGTTGAAGCTGATATCCTTCTTTGCATCCTTTGCAAGATCTCTAACCATCCTTGGGAACCGGTCAAAGATCTGCCCAACAGGAACCATTCTTGCCGTCATGATTAGCTGCTGAAGATTAGTTGCGATTCTTGAAAGCTGAACAATTGTATCATCTAATTCCTTTAAATTATATCTACGGGCTTGATCCTGAAGTTGAATTTTGTTGATGACTAATTCACCAACCAAATTAACCATATCATCCAATTGCTCAATATTAACCCGGACATTTTGAATTGCCTGGGTCCTTAGTAATGTCTCAACCTGTTTCTTTCCTTTCGATAATTTACCCTTAGTACCTTTCGGTGTGATCACCAGTTCAGGTTTTGAAGGTACTACTTCCGATTTCATCGGAAGTGATTCCTCAACAGGTTCATCTAAATCAAGTTTAACCAGATCTACCGAATCAATTTCTCTAATCTCCTTGATAAAACTCTGGATTAATTGCGGATCTTTATGAGATAACATTAAAAGAGAAAACGATAAATCAAATTTCTCCTCTTCTATTTCATCAACTCTCGGAATTGATTTTATAATATCTCCCATCTCTTCAAGTTTTTGGAAAACCATGTATGCTCTAACTGATTTCAACATACAGGTTTCTTCAAGATTTACAGTTAACAGGATTGGAGTAAATCCGGATGCTGAGCCTTGGTTTAAAAGGTTTAATTCATAACTATTTAAGGAAAAAGCATCTGAAGGTGGAATCTGCTCAGATTCCGGGATTGGAATAGCTTTCTGATTTTGAGGTTGAGTTACCGGCTGTGCCTGCTTCGGTGGAGTTGCAGAAGGTGTTGCGGCTCTGAACTCTTTTACTTTATTTATTATATCTTTTATTTCAACCCCTTCTTTTTCACCTTGAGAGATGTTCTGAATCATCATGGTCATCATATCCATCCCTTCAAATAATATTTCAAATATCTCTAAGCTGAACTTGAGATTACCACGTCTAATATCATCAAGAAGATCCTCAAGCTTATGTGCCAGCTCAGCAATAATATCGAATTCCATTGTTGCTGACATACCCTTCAAGGTATGCATGGCTCTAAATATATTTTCAAATACAACCGAATCATTCGGATTATCTTCTAAGTAAACAAGATTATTATTTATCTCTTGCAAGTTCTCTGTTGCTTCACTTAAAAATACATCAAGGTACTTAGATAAATCCATATCCTGCTCCGCTACTCAATAATAAAATTTATAATTGAATCAATAATATTATTCAATGGTAAAACCTGGTCTGCTGAATCACTTTCAATTACCGATTTCGGCATTCCAAAAATCAAAGATGTCTCCTTATCCTGGGCAACAACATGCCCATCATATTCTTTTATCATCTTACAACCTTGAGTCCCATCATGACCCATCCCTGTTAAAATTATTCCAAGTAAACTCTTGGCAAAAATTCGGGATAATGAATCCATTGTAATATCAACCGATGGTCGAACACCCCAAACAGGCGGGTCCTGGTTCAATGCAATCTTCAATTTCTTATCCCTTTTAGGAATAATACGCATATGAAAATTCCCGGGAGCAAGGTAAACAAAATCACGTTTGATTTCGTCGCCCTCTTCTGCTTCCTTTACGGTTACCTGCGATATTTCATTTAATCTTTGCGCAAACGAAGTAGTAAAACCCGCAGGCATATGCTGAACAACAAAATATGTTGCGTTTAAACCTTTTGGTATAAATGGTATTATCCTTTCCAGAGCTCGCGGTCCGCCGGTTGAAGAACCAATTATAACTCCTTTTAAATCTCCGGTTAGAGAGTACTTGATCTGAAATTTTCCACTATGTTTCTTAAAGTCTTCCCGGACTTTATCTAATCTGATTTTTGATGCTGTAATAATCTTATTAATTAATGTAGTTTGAATATCAGAAAGGTCTAAAGAAATTGTCCCTGAAGGCTTCTGAACAAAATCAATTGCGCCGTTTTCAAGTGCTGTAATTGTGGCAGCTGCATCTTTCTTTGCAAAAGCGCTTAGGATAATCACTCTTGTTGGACAATCCTTCATAATCTTTTTTAGGGCGGTTAAGCCGTCCATAACCGGCATTTCAATATCCATTGTTACTACATCGGGATTGAATTTTTTAATATATTCAATTGCTTCCTCACCATTCTTAGCTGTATCAACAACTACTAGTTCGGAATTTGAGTTTATTATATCAGATATGATTCGCCGCATTAAAGCGGAATCATCAACAACTAAAACCCTAATCATTGATTACCTCAAAATATTTTATTACCTTTCTTGATCGAATGAACTTCAACAAGTCCAACTTCAAGATCGAGAGAAATTGTTCTCCCAAAATTACCCCGGACATCTTGATTAACCAGCTTGATTTCGAATTCTTTCAAGTATTTAATAGTAGCTTCAACATTCCGGTCGCCAATATTTAATATATCGCTCTTGGATTCAAATGAAAACATTGAAGCACCACCAAAAATCTTCGCCTCAAGATTTCTCTTTCTTGCACCCATCTTTAAAAGTTCATTAATTAAAAACTCAATTGAACAATCTGCAAACTTTGCAAAATTATCGTTCCGGGTAAAACCTTTTGATGATGGCAGCATAATGTGAGCCATTCCACCTATCTTCAGTTTAAAATCCCAGATAGTAAGTCCGACACAGGATCCTAAACCATAAGTAATTAAGACACTTGGGGACGTTGAAATTTGAACATCCGCCATCTTAACTTTAATCAGTTCCTTCTTCATAGTCCGGTACACCCAACGATTTAATTAATGAAATTAATGCAGCGGGTTCAGGCAAAAAGAATAAATTTGCCCGAATCTTATCATCTTTCTCCAGGAACTCAGTTTTTACCATTAGAATATGAGTGGTCTTCTGTGCAAGTTGAATACAAATCATATCAATAATTGACCCGCACATATCATAAGCAAAAGCCGGAGTCGACTGCATTAGACGCATATGTGTAAACTGCGAAAATGCCGAAAGGTAAGATCCAACCAGGATATTTGCAATCTCCTCAAGAGCGGACTTCGAGATTAAATCCAATTCTCCTGTTACCTTATAGCTGGGACCAAGCATAATTTTTACTAATTTCAATCCCTCATCCTTCTCAAGCATGAGTAACATTGAACCGGAAGTATCTCCTGAAATAGTAAAATAAACTCCAATCTTTACAACTTCTGGACCACCAAGTTTATCTGGAATCTCCTCAATAGGGTATATTCCAACTTCCGGAACTATTAAGTCTATACGTTTGGACAGCATAGTCGAAAGAGCTGTCGCTGCATTTCCTGCACCTATTGAACCCAGCTCTTTTAACGCATCTAATTCCATTTGGGAAAGATTTTCTAACTTATCCATTTTCCTTTTCCTTCTTTTCTTGAAGTATCCTGGCAACTGCTTCAAGAACCCTGGAAGGTTGAAATGGTTTAACAACAAAATCTTTTGCACCTGCTTGAATAGCTTCAATAACCAAAGCTTTCTGACCCATCGCTGAACACATTAGGATATTGGCGTTCGGGTCAATTTTAATGATTGACTTAACGGCTTCGATTCCACCCATCTCAGGCATAACAATATCCATTGTTACCAGATCCGGTTTCAGTTGCTGATACTTTAATACAGCTTCAGTACCAGTCCCTGCTTCACCTACAATCTCATAGCCGTTCTTGGTGAGAATGTCTTTTATCATCATTCTCATAAAAATTGCGTCATCTGCAATTAGGATTCTAGCTCCC
>DAOVMD010000370.1 GCA_030630935.1 Candidatus Mcinerneyibacteriota bacterium
AACACTTTTTTGATACCTTGTTTTTGCAGGAAGGTCAACTATCAATCATATATTATAAATGTGTAGCAAAGCGAAACAATCACATTTGAACATTTGAACGCAAGCGAAGCATGCATTGAACACTTGAACACTTTATTGTGCAGCGCAGCGAAGCTACGCGAAACTATTTTCTTATGGAATTTTTGGTTTGGTCTCCTCGACAATTTTTTCTAATCGTGAAGAATAATAAAGTTCAGTAGTGATTTCATCTTTCGGATCTAATCTACCTACATGCTTTATCGGTTCATTGGGACATCTAATTGTAAAATGAGTAGCTTCCCAACCGGATATCTCAAAAGAATAATGGTTCTCGTTTAAAGGGCACTTTAATACCCCTTCAAAATATTTATCAAGATACCCTTGTTCTGAAAGAATTTTTAGATTTTGAGGGCAATGCTCGGAATTATCTGATTTATATTCTTTAATAGCTCCCGCTAATCTCAAAAGGTTATATTTACAATTTCTAAGATTAGTAGCTCCTTCTGAATTAGCAATTACCTGGTTATATACAAGGAATACTAAAAACGAGAGTGCCATAATTCCGACTCCGACCATACCAACGGTTCTATTCCATTTAATGCTTGATTTCTGTGAGTTAAACGCTAATGCTAAACCAATAAACCAAAATACAAAAATCGAAATCGCAATTAAGTTATTTGATTTTACAAAAACATTAATGAAAGCAAAAACTGAACCTGTAATGATAAAAATAATTGAAAGAATTGCAACGACTGTTTTATTTGTTGAAGCTTTTTGAGTCTTTTTTTTAGGTTTACTTGCTTTTGTTTTTTTCATTGAAAGAATTAAAGAGGGTGTTTTCTTTATTGCATCCTTTTGATTCTTTTTTTTAAGTTTATTTGATTTTGTTTTAGTTTTTTTCTTGGACATAATTCCTTGCTTAATTTCTTTAATTATAAAACAAATATTTAATTTTGTCAAGATATTTCTGGGTCATGATGTTACAATATCAAAATGTTAACATGATTCAATAGAAAAAATTAACATATTGACTTAGTGATCACAGCTGTTTCTGAGAATAGCTGATAACACCAAAATATACATGTCATGAAGATTGCGATAAATTTTTAGTGTAGTTAAAGAAAATTCTTGACAAAGATTTAATAAAAATGTATAATTTAACTGCGAAGGAGGATATAGTTTGAGCTTAATTCAGATAGGTATCTTAATAATTTCGATTTTGGTTGTAATATTGATTGTTTTAATTGGTGTATATTTCTTGTTGTACTATCACAAGTACCCCCCTATTTACCTTAGGTCACTTCTATTTGCGAGTTTCTACGCGAAGTCAGGTTTTAATAAAAAGGCATCAAAATATTTTACCGTCCTTCACCGTCGTCATCCTGAGAAGCTGAAGTATATAAAGAGTTTAGCAAAGTTATATTTCAAATTAGAGAGTTTCGACTTTTCAAATAATTATTTAAATTTAATCTTTGAAAAGGAGTTATCACCCGATTCAGAATTTTATTATATGTCAGTTTTAACTTCTTACGAGTTATTAAATAATAAAGAGGTTATTCAAGGGACAAAAAAATATTTTGATGCACCAAACCAATCTTTAAGAAAGAAACTTGAGATTTTGAAAATTGCGATAGAAATTTCAGAGGATGAAGAGAGGATTGAAGATCTAATTCTTTTTTTAGAGCATCTGAGTGAGATATCCGAAAACCCCCTTCCAGTTTTAGAAAAGATTGTCAAGTATTCCCTCTATAATAAGGACCCGATAAAAGCGCTTGAGAATCTTTATGTAATGAATAAATATGTTAAGGATGATGAACACCGTGATACCATGCTTTCTTATGCAGATAATATCCAAAGACTAAACCCTGGTACTGATGAAGTTATCAGGTTTATGGGGATAATATTAACAGAAAAAAAAGATTTTACAGCTGCTTCCTTTCGATTTAAAGCAATTATAAACGCAGAGACAGATGATATGGAGCTGATAGAATATAGTATAATTGCTTATCTTGGTGCTGAGTTAAAGAGCGAAGCATTGTTTTCCTTGAATCTTCTTTTTAAAATGCTTGAAACTCAACATGAAAAAATTGAATTATTAAAGAAGATGGAGGCACTCGCTTATGAGCTAAGTGATGAGGATAGTTTATTAAATATTTATATGTATTGGTTCAATCTTGATGAATTACCTTTAATTCAATCTAAGAGATTGGCAACAATCCTCCTACGGCGTGAGAGAATTCCTGAGGCAATAGATATTCTGAAAGCTATTTTGGAAAAGGAGAATGATGACTTAGGAAATTATCAGATTCTTTTTGACATATATTTTGATTCAGAAGATAAGGTTGGAATGAAGGAAATCTTAAGTTTTTTTAAACAAAACCTTCCAAAAATGGCAGAGGAAAGGCTTGAGTTAATAAATAAATTTATATCTTTATACCCTGATGAACTTGATGTTTTAATGGAATTGGTAGAGATATATCGAGAGTGTGGAGATATTGAGAACAAGGTAAAATACCTGGAGATGATGATGCAGTATATTGC
Organism: Candidatus Mcinerneyibacteriota bacterium; assembly: GCA_030630935.1. Lineage (GTDB taxonomy): Bacteria > AUK180 > AUK180 > JAQVHJ01 > JAQVHJ01 > DAOVMD01. The sequence continues at coordinate 2,560 of DAOVMD010000370.1, forward strand.
CGGTGATAAAAAAAGGTATTTATATGAACTTGGAGAAGATTTTATTCAACTTGAACGTTATGCAGATGCAATAAATATTTATGTGAGGTTAAATGAGTTAGATGAGAATAATCTAGAAATTCTTTATAAACTGGCGAAACTCTATAACCTGATTGATAGACCGGAGATTGGTTTTGAGGTTTACTTAGAGATATTGAATAATTTCGATGAAGAACGAAAAGCCTTTAATAAAATAATTGATATTATTTATCATTTTCAAAAAGCTGAGGATTATCTTAAATCATTGGAACTTTTATTTGAAGTGATTAAACTTTTCCCTGATGACCCTGCTCTTTTTGAGAAGTTAGGAGATATTTATACAGATATGGGGCGAGTTGATGATGCGAAAAAGTCTTACCTAAAAGTGGTTGAGTTGGATTCAAGCCGTTATTATATCTCTGAAAAATTAAATAGGTTGAATTTAATAATTGAGGAGTCTGAAATCATTACCCTGCGCGAGAAGATTTCAAAACTTAGAGGTTTAAAGAGTGATACTCTTCAGGAAGAAAAACACTCTCTTGAGCTTCAGTTAGCTTCAAAGCTTTTAGACGTTGGAAAAATGAAACAAGCTCTTGAATTGTATATTCTTATTTATAAGAGAGGACTCAAGGGAATAACTCGAGCAAAAGGTTTGGCCGGGCTATTGAATGTTTCAATTAAACTAAAAAAGTTTAATTTTGCAAAAGATTTTTTAAAGGATGGAATAGAACTTGACAACATAGATGTAAACATAAAATTATCTGTTTTATATTATGCGTTTATTGTGTATGAGCATTTAGATGATAGTATGAAATGTAATCAATTAGGAATTGAAATATTATCACATGACCCGGAGTATAAAGATATTAAGAAGAGATTGAAGATAATTAATTAACAATGCAAAGTGCCTGCTGTGTTAGTAAGAATGAAGAATAAGTAAGTAAGAATGAAGGATAAGATTGCCGCGTCGCTTTGCTCCTCGCAATGAGACTGTGTCATAACTAAGATTACAAAGATGGTTTTTCCGTAATCATGATTTTTTTTCATGAAATTTAATGATTTTAATTTTTGTTAGTTAAATAAAAAGAACAAAACCATGATTTATGATGAATATATTCAAAGATCT
>DAOVMD010000153.1 GCA_030630935.1 Candidatus Mcinerneyibacteriota bacterium
AATGTTAACATTTTCATATTGTAACATCATTATTAAGAAATTGCTTGACAATCTATCCTCTTTTATGTATAATATTAAAGAAGAATAATAAAAGAAGATTTTGAAGAAGGAGGTGAATATTTCTTTTTTAATAATGAAAAAAAGGAGGTAGCAGATGAAACGACTGCTTATTATCATTTTAGGATTAACCTTAGCATTAGCTGTTTTAACAGGTTGTCCAAGCCCTCAACCCCCGGCCCCAACTCCAACTCCGACTCCCGCACCCACACCCCCGCCAATACCGGTTGAGACATTTAATGCAACAGAAACATATGATACTGCAATTGCATTAATGGCTGATAAAGATTGGGATGGTGCAACTGAACTATTAGAAAGCGTTATCAGAAAAGCTCCCGATTCCGGTGAAGCGAAACTTGCTACTGGTAAGATCGAAGAGATCAAAAAGCTGAAAGCTACTGCAAGTGCACCTACAACTGCACAGAAAGTTGCATCTTATGTTAAAAAGGGTGTTGCACAACGAGAAGCAAATCAGTACGACACTGCCGAAAGTTATTTTAAGAAAGCGCTTGCACTTGATCCAAAAAGTAAGTCTGCTCATAAAGAATATGCCTTTCTTCACTTTAAACATATGGAGAAGAATGTTGCAAGTGGTAAAGGAAGAGGGGATCAAAAAGTTGTTATGGGTTTAGAAGAATTGAAATACTATACAGACCCAGGTAGTGATGAATGGATGAAGATTGCACGTAAGTACTTCAGGATGACACCTTCGACAGTTGTTGCTTCATATATTTGGGCATGTACAAATAGGCACCACAAATTTGGTTGGAGACTATGGGTAGATACTTCAAGAAAAAAACATTTTGGATCTGAAGCAGCACTTGCATTGAATATGGATCAAAATGGCTCACTGTTCAAATCATCTTCAGCAGGAAAGTTAAAACCAAGAATTGAAACAGTTGGAAATCGTAAAAGGGTTCATTTATCAGGTCTAAAAAACACATATATTGATGTTTATAAAGGTACTACAGGTTGGTTTATTTCAGGCGGATCAACACATATTGTAAAGATCGCTCAGAAAGGTGTAGACAACAAGAGAAAGCAACCCAAAAAACGTCCCAGGAAAAAGAAGAGAAAACATAATAGGTAATTAAATTTTATGGGGATGGAAGTTAGCTTTTATCCCCTATTTCTTTTACCTTATTTAAAATTTCTAAAGCATTTTCCTCAATACTTTTTATCTTTGCATTCCTGATATTATTATTGAAATCGGTGAGAACTTCTGGTTTGTCAATTATCTTTTGGATGATTTCTCTTATAGAACCACTATCGCCTAACTTGAAGTGAAGTCCAGTCTTACCATCTTCTACTAACTCTGCCATCCCACCTTGATCAGATGTAATTACCGGGAGTCCTGAAAGAAAAGCTTCATGAATAGTTAAAGGTGAATTCTCGTACCAGATAGATGGGACTATTAAAACATCTAAATTTAGAAGCAGGTTGTTTACTTCCGAATTCTCAAATTTCCCTTCAAATGTAATATTTTTTTCAGCTGCTGCCTTTTTCAAGTCTTCAAAGTATGTTTCATAGTTATAATATGAATAATTTATTCCATGTATCTTAAATATTGCCCGGTATTCTGTCTTGTCGGGGAAAGCTTCAATTACATTATGGAGTCCTTTTGGCGGAATAATTGTACCGATAAATCCAAACTTAACCGGATAATTAATTTTCTGAACGGTTTTAAACCGGAATTTATCATTCGTAAATCCATAATCAGAGTAGATGATTTTATCTGGGTCAACACCATGCTGGATATATTTCTCACGAAGAAAATTCGATGGTGCAATAATAAGATTAAGATTATTCAAACTTGAAACGATAAAGTCAAATCTTACTCTCATTATTTCAATATATTTTGCAGTATCATCTCTTGATGAAGGGAATAACCGGAGCAGTTTACGTCCTATTTTCTTTAAAATATTTAAGTGCCGGGATTTTTTTAGTGAGGAAATGTGTTTTGAATCAAATCCTTTTAACTGATGTATGAAACATTTAACGCAATTTGAATATTCCACATTCCCGCAAATTTTAAGGTCATTTTTCAGTAATTGACCACGTTGGCATAAGTACCAATAATCCGCGATTGTTGCAATACAGAGAATTTTCATATCCCTTGCAATATTAATAAGATTAACTGAGAGATTTGTTAAATGCTGAAAATGAATAAAATCAGGTTTGAAATTATTAATATAATCTTTAAAAATCGCGTCGATTTTTTCATTCTTATAAGTTTTTTCATAAGAATCTACATCTTTATAATTATAATTAATTGAAAATACTTCTAAGCCTTCATACAAATATTTCCTGATATTATATTCGTCATTATTGGTATCTGAATAATGTGTAAAGACATGAACATCATTTCCTAATCTTTGAAACTCTTTAGAAATATTAAATGTATAGATCTCTGTTCCACCAAGATTATAAGGCAAGAAATTATGTACAACTTCTAATATCTTCACTTCGTAATCCTTATTTGAATTTTAAGATATATACCCTAAAGCTCTTAGCTTTTTCCTGACGTCTTCATCAGAATCCTTATCAATAATCTTTGTTTCTCGTTTTTCTGTTTCGTAGGTGTCAATAAACTTAATCTCCGGTGGAGTATCAAACCAGAACTTCCTTACCTTACCCTTCATATTCCTTGCAATCGGAAGGTCATTTAAAACAAGTAATAGGGGAGTAACATCAAGGACTGATAAATTATTTGAAAGGTAATTTTGCTTAAAATCTTCGCCTGCATAAATTGCAAAACCTTCTATCTTATGATGACCTGATATAGGGATCTTTTCATAATATCTTGAAACTGGATAGGTCTTTCTATTAATCGTTATATTATCGCAAATGATTTCTGTCGAAGCATTCATCTTAACCGCAACTTCAACATATTGTTGCCCTGCCTTTCGGACAAATACAAAAAGATCTCTTGAATTATCTGTTTTTAAAGGCTCTAATTTTTTCATTAGTTTTTTCATATAAAACTTTGTTTTTTCGGGAGGGACAATACCTGATTCTTCCCTGCCTTTTAAATTTAAGGCAATATGCCTTAATGATAATTCCGGGTTAAATGATTTATCATAAAAAATTGTTTTTTCCCAATCTATTTCTTTATCTTTATACTTTTCAAAAATATTTTTGGAATCAGATTCAATAGGTTGATGTTTAAAAGACTTATATAATTTATACAGGAAAAAGAGATTTCTTTTAATAAATCTTTTTAAAATATATTTAGTATAGTTTTTGGGCTTCTGATAATATAAATACCCTAAATCAAGTAAAAGTAAATTAAGATGATACCAATACCTATTCACATTCCATTCTTTAAATCCATGGTCGGAGACCATTATGATGTTATACTTATCAAGAGGTGCTTTTTTTAAAACCTTCCCTAAAAAATTATCAATATGAATGTAATATCTTGGTATAGTATCTTTATATTTATCCAGTTTAACCTTTGATATATCTTCATCAAACTTCTCAGGTTCCCAGTACTTCCAGAAATAATGTTGAATTGGGTCGGAACCAAGAAGCATTACAGCCATTACATCAAAATCTTCTTCATCAAGGAATTTTAAGAAGTATTTCTCAAATATTAAATCTCTAAAAAATCCTCCTTTTATCATTGCGCCCGGGAAAATATCAAAATTCTCATCTCCATTTACAAGTTCTTTTAAAGAGGTATTCATATCATCTTCATTGAAAAATTCCTTCAAGTATTTTAAATAAGAGTCAGGATAACAACTGTTTTTTTCTGTTTCAAAAATTCTATCTGAAATAACAATACCATCCACTTTTTCTGCAGGATATGAGGCATACCAGCCCAGAGTGATATTTTTCTTTTTATTTTCTGAAAGTATATTCCAGAACGCCTTAACCTTGCGCATTTCAGAATTGACAGGAATATTGGTATATTTCCCTTCAACACGCATTACAAAATCTTCTATCTTGTGTTCATATTTATCTCTGCCGGTTGCGATGCTGGTCCAGATAACAGGTGACTTAAGATTCTCAAGTGTATATAACTGTCCAAATACTCCAGACTCTATTAAATGTTTGATATTTGGTAATAATCCCTTTTCAATAAGGGGATTTACAACATTCCAGGTAAATCCATCGACACCAATTAATAATGTTTTTTTTTGCATAGTTTTCCTTTCTATATTAAACATAATAATAAGATATATAAATAATTAGATCAAGGGAAAAATATGATAATAAATTAATTTTATTTTTACTATGTTAATTTTAGTGAATATACATCTTGAAATCTATCCCAGGAAGAATTAGTATATCTAATCAATTGTAGATTTTCAACTTTAAGAAGTATTGAATGAACTTTATTAAATGTCGTTACAGACAACCCATATTTAGGGTCAATATTCCGTGCCATAAAACCAAACCCAAATTTATTATAATCATTAATAGCCTTTTTTATCTGTTTTGGTGATCTATTATATGTTTTTCCTGCTTTTAGCTTATTTATAAAATCCTCTCCATGAGTCGAAAAAATTAATATTCCATTTTGTTTTAAAAAACATTTCAGTCTTTTTAAACAAATATACCAATTTTCTTCATTAAGATGTGTTAAAAGGGAACCAATCCAAATTACATCAAATTTCTTATTAAAGTTAAGTTTACTAAAATCTGAATTTGAAATAACACCTTCTACACCAAAAGTTTCTTTACAGAAATTAACTGCTTCTTCATTAATATCACTACAAGTAATATCAGCATTTTTAAATAAGTATTGAAGCCATCGAAGGACTCTACCATACCCGGAAGCAAAGTCTAATACATTTGAAATAGAATCAGTATTCAAATTTGCATAAAACAATGAAGAATATATATTTTTTAAGGCTGAGATTCCAATGTAAAAATATCTAATATAGTTTTCATCATGGAACATTGGTTCATTTAAATGTACTTTTCCAATTAGTTGCTTAATTGGTAATTTTGATTGGTTATTGTTTTTAATAAGTTCTGATAATTTGGGTATGTCTATTTCAGAAAAGTTCTTTTCTATTATTTCGTTGATAATGTTTTTTATTAAAATATTCGTTTCCATTTAATTTCTCCTTATATAAAATTATTAAATTTTAATATTAGTATTTTTTTTATTAAAGAACATTTCTATTAAATACTAATAGAATTATATCAAAAATACTTTTATTTGTCAAGTTAATTCTTTACTGTGATGTTACAATATGAAAATGTTAACATTAATTACTAAATAGAAATGTTAACTTTTTACTTGCTTAACAATCTTTGAAAATGATATAATTCAACTCTGAAGCAATGAAGAATATATATTTTTCAAGGTTGATATTCTAAAATCCCTACAAAAATATCTGATATAAGTTTCATCGTGGAACATATGAGCATTAAACATATTTTTCTTTTACCTATATCAATTCAGAGGGCAGGAGAGAAAAATAGAGAAATTGACAGGAGCTCTCCTGACGCACCACTTTCAATTAAGTTTTTAAAGGTTGGAAGGTATTTCTGTGAAATAAAATATTTAATTAAGAAATATGATACTTCATCAACTTAAATTAGCAGGGCTTTAGGTTTTATCATTCTTACAAATATCCTAACTCTTTTAGACGTCCTTTTAATTCTTTTGTATCCTTATTTTCGTCCTGGGAGTTTTGTTTAAAACCTGTATCCCAAGTATCGATATATTTAATTTTATTCTTATCGATAAAAGCTTTTTTGAATAGGTTTGTTAAAACTTTACCATCCATGTCCCTTCCAACCGACATACCCAAACTGTAAAGAATTGTCGGCGTAACATCTTCAATATTTGCTCCTTCTAAAGCAAAATCATTCTTAAAAATAGGTCCATTTATTATAAAAAAACCATCGATTGAATGTGTCCCTGACCTGATACCAAAAAATAATAACTTATCAAGTTTTATAATTTTATTTCTTAGTTTTATACTCATTTTTTTTAAACCAAGAATCTCATTAGTTATATATTCTGGAAATAGAGATATAATAATTTTATCTTTTTTAATCTCTGTCTTAAGCAGAGGTTTATTAATTTCAATAATATATATAGAATCAAGTAAGTCTTTAACTGAATTGATATTTTGTTTTTTTATCTTTAGATGGATAGTTGTTCCAATTTTTGCAGAGTCTTCAATATCATCTAACTCAAGCCTTTTTAAAAATCCTTTTTTATTAATATGATTTCTATTTACCATAGAATCCGGGATTGATTGAAAGCCGTGGTCAGAAAGGATAATAAGATTTAAGTCTTTTCCCTTATAATACTTCAAAATCCTCTTGATATTATTATCTACTAAAGTGAACATTTTTTCAATAAAATTTATTCTTGTCTTTTGAAAAGAACTAAGAGTGATTTTTGAAAATTTTTCAGGGAAGATTTGATGAATATATTGATGCAGCATAAAATCAGTACCGTAGAACATTATTGTAGAAAAGTAGGGGTTATATTTTTTAAGTAAGTTGAGAAAAATATCTGTTTTCATAGATTCGTTAGCTAATTGATATCTGGGATGTAATTCTGTTTTTCTAAATTTTTTATATTGAAAAAGCAGCTTTAGAGATTTTAGGGAAAAATATTTAAATAAAGTTTTTAAAGATTTTGGAATCCTTTTTGTTCTTTCCCATTGCTTATAAAATTCAAATTCCTTAGGATGACTTAAATTTGATGTACTAATCCATCCTGGAATTTGGAAGAGCAATCTTTTATCAGGAGGTGAGGTTAATAAATGACCGATTGTTCCGGAGTTTATATTATTCTTTTGCAGAATATCCCAAACCCTCGGACATTTGATATCTCCTGAAGTTGAGAAAAATCCTGAAACCCCATGTTTTGCCCGGAGTTTACCTGTCATAATAGTAGTCCAAACAGCCGGTGAGATAATTGGTTGTTTCGATGTAAGGAAACCTGAAGTCCCGGTCTCTTTCAAACGTTGTAATGTGGGCAGTTTTCCCTTTTTTATTAAATGATTAATTACAGGCGAGCCTGCGC
>DAOVMD010000396.1 GCA_030630935.1 Candidatus Mcinerneyibacteriota bacterium
GATATGCCGTATATCGCGCATATATGGTTCTTTAAACCATATTGCACTCATTTCCGTGATAAACCCACGCTAGGGTTAAAACCCCAGGCTATGCATCATTTTCATAAGAATCGTAAACGATTTAAAAAAGTATGAGCGAAGCGAGTTAATTTTATTATTTTTGTTTTTGTGGCGTGATCAGTAGTTAATTTTGCATTCAATTGAACCTTTAAGCAACAGATTATCTAAAATAAAGCATTGTAATATATAATGCAAGACCTTTTTCATTTCTGCGCCACGAACCATACGTGGTGCCTGGTTCATTCTTACCCGATTCGGTTGTATCTTCATCCCCGGAAAAAATTCGGGGTAAACTTCCGACTGACTCCCTTTAATATCTTATGGTCGCAGCATTCATACTTTTTACTTGCAGAGCGAAACGATTCTATTTATTTTTTTATCGTGCGAATGTTTTTGATTTTAAATTATTTCATCGAGACGTGTAATTGCACGTCTCTACAATAACATTTGAACGCATGCAAAGCATGCATTGAACACTTGAACATTTGAACTCTTTAATGCAGAGCGAAGCGAAACTTTTATTTACCCTGAGAAGTTTAGTCTTGTATACTTCCTTTTTATTCTCCAACATTCCAGTTTGAATAAGAAATAATTTAACAATATCAATCCTATTAAAAATAAAAGATATTGTTTTGAAAAAAATATCCACCTTAAAATAAACATGAATAATATCACGAGGATCGGGGCGACCAGCATAGTTACAAGCATCATTTCTTTTCTATCCCCTAAAGGTTTGCTTAATGGGAGGGTAGGGTTTATTATTCCAATAATTGACATTGCAATAGTTGTGAAAAGGAAGATTAGCGAAGTTTGAAAAAGTGCATGTTGAAAAGGTATCCTATAAACTTGAAAGAAGAATATTATTAAAAATACCGGTAGAAAAAGGAAAAGTATAGTGTAAATTCTTATTCCTATATAGAATTCCTTAATATCACGAAGAGAGAGATAATATACCCAGGACGCTTTCCAATCTTTTGTCTGTGAAGAGATAAAATAAAAATTAGTTAAATATATTATTATTAAAAATGTAGCAAATGTGAATCCAACTGTAGCTTTACTAATATTAGTACTAAAGAAGAGATTCGGTATTTTAAAGCCTTCCAATATCCCGAGTTCTCCTAACAAAAGGAAACCGATGATTAAGCCGATAAACATAAAAGCTTTTCGTTTAATAACCGGGTCTCGTTTTAGATATTTACTTATAATTATATATGCAGCTTTTAATTCATGATTCTTGAATATTTTATTTAAGAATGATATTTTAGTTTCGTTTTTCTCAGAATCAGATTCTTCAATTGTTGAAGATATCCTCTTTATATATTCGGCATTCTCTAAAGATATTGTTCGTAAAGACATCACGAAAATAATGATCACGATTATAATCCCAAAACATCCTAACAATAGATTAAGTAAGGGGCCGGTTTCCGTAAAATACGAAAATAAATATGAGAACCATGCAGTTGGAATAAATTTTAACCAGATTACTTCTTTAATCCCGGCTGCGCTTGAAATGACAGAACGAATATTTGCATTGATGTATTGGTACCCTAAGAAAAAACACAAGAAGAAAATAACCTGACCGATTACTAAGGAATTTTGAATTTTCTTATAGGGTACAAACCTGATTATTAGATTATATAATAAAATCAATAGGAATACATAGAAGAAAGTATTGCAGAAAGCCATTATTAAATATAATAATCCATCCCTAAAATTATAAGCCGGGATGAATACTTGAAAATAATTACGTCCTAAAATATAAATTATGGTAGGGATAAAATTAATTAAAATCACAATTGGACTGATATAAGCAATTAGATTAAGTAACCGTGCTAAAAAATAAGTCCTTGTTGATACCGGTCTTGAACCCAATATCTCATAATCATCAGGGTTAATAATTATTATATCAAGTGAATATAAAATGAGAAAGCAGCTGATGAACGCGGTGTAGGTATAATAGATTATAGATATCATAAAATTGGAAATTTCTGAAAAGAAGATGGGAGTAAAGATTAAACTCATAAGGAAAAACATACCATATTGAACTGTTAACTTTGATGATTCCTTAAAAAAGCTTTTCCTTGAAGTTTCAACCATTTCTGTTTTTGGTCTGAAATTCATTTTCAAATAATATTTAAATAGAACTTTTACTTGATAAAAATCAATTTGATTACTCATCATCTTTTATTAGGTCGGATAGTTCCCTGGTTACGGATTCAATGTTATTAATATTAACTAATTGTGAAAAGATCTCTTCAAGCGACTTCTGCTGGGATAAATCTTTCAACTTCTGAATCTTTTCATCAGCTACAATTTTACCTTCGTTAATTATAATTACCCTATCACATAGATTCTCAACAACTTCAAGGATATGTGAAGAATAAAATATCGTTTTCCCACTCTCGGCCAATTCCTTAAGCAGATTCTTTATCAGGAGTTGAGAACGGACATCTATCCCTGATAACGGCTCGTCTAAAAGTAAGATATCAGGATTATGAAGCAAAGCTGTAATTATAAGAACTTTTTGTTTTGTCCCTTTGGATAAACTTGAGATTCGAGTGTTTTTATAATTGGAAATCTCAAAATAATTAAAGAATTTCTCGATTTTATTTTTTATTCTATCTTCGTCCAGGTGATAAAGATTCCCCATAAACGTTAAGTATTCAGATGACGTAAGCTGGGAATACATCTCACCTGATTCCGGGACATAACCAATCTGCTTTTTCAATTCAATTGGGTAGTTCTTCTCAATCGAGATATCATTAAGTGTTGCGGAACCACTGTCTATCTTTAATAAACCGGTTAACATCTTAATTGTAGTTGTCTTGCCAGCTCCATTCGGCCCTAAATATCCGCAGATCTCACCTGGCTTAATTTCAAAGGAAATATTATCCACTGCAATGACCTTATCAAAATGCTTGCTTAAATTTGTTACCTTAATCATATTATTACCTTTTTGCTAAGTATACAATAGAAAACAAAAATTATCAAGTGGAAAAAAAATAATAGTTAAAATGTTCAATAGTTCAAGTGTTAAGAACATGTTAAAGTGTTAAAGATGCTTTGATAGTTCAATTGTTCAAGTGTTATAGTTTCGCTTCGCTCCACATTTATGATTTATGATTGATGGTTATTGGCAAGATAAAAGGAGACCGGTAAATTGTTGACTTTTATGAATAAAATTCAATATTAATATACATAAATTATTAAAAATAAACCATTTTGATTTTATTTGTTATCCCGTAGGGATAAAGTGATAGTAGCCCCGCAATTTATTGCGGGGTTAGAATGTAAAAAACTAGAACAGTCCCGTAGGGACTGATGTTCGTTCA
>DAOVMD010000106.1 GCA_030630935.1 Candidatus Mcinerneyibacteriota bacterium
ACCTTTCTTCATCACCTTCAGGTTGATCCCAGGCATATCGATGATAGCCAGTATTAATTATAAGGACATCGCCTTCTTTAACTTCGACCCTGTCTTCAATATCTTTAGAAGTATAGATACCGTAGTCTTCTGCGATATCGGAAATATCAACCACTACACCATCATGAATAAGAAGATCCAGCGGGAGACTTGCAATGTCCTTACCATGAGTACAGAAATGTAATGGTCCGTCCAAATGAGTTCCCACATGATTGCTGGTTGTAATAATTTGACCATTCGCACCGGAGTGAGTTAATCTTTTAAAGAACCTGGTTGTTAACGGCTCATAAGTTGGCCAAGCCGGGGTTAAGACACTAATTGGCTGTGTCAAGTCGTACATTTTGTTAAATACCATAGAAAAACCTCCTTATTTTTAAATTACTTTTTCTTTTCTTAATCTTTTAATTTCCTTAGTTGAATAGCCTAAACTTTTCAGGATTCTTTCTGTATCCTCTCCAAGATCAGGCGCTGGTTTTTTATGCTTTTCATCTTTCAGGATATTCATTTTAATAGGGTTCCCCGCCATCTTCATTGTGCCGAAGTCCTTATCTTTTGCATCAATTATCATATTTCTTGCGAGGACTTGCGGATGAGTGAAAACCTTTTCAATATCATTAATTGTACTTGAAGGAATCTGAAGGCTATCAAAGATTTCTATCCACTGCTCAGTTGATTTTTCGTTCATAATATCATCTAATAATGGAATTAATTGTTCCAAATGCTCAGTTCTCAAGTCATTTGTCTCAAACTCCGGCATCTCCAATAACGCTTCCCTATCAATTGCTTTACAAAATTTCACCCATAATTTATCATTACCAATTGCAACAATAATATGTGAATCCTTAGTACTAAATGCCTGGAACGGAGTAATTGATGGATGTCTTGTCCCTAATGGTTTTGGAGATTCCCCGGAAACAATATATCGAACAATTGCATTCTCCAGGATTGCTATTTGAGAATCAAGCATTGCCACGTCGATAAAGGCTCCTTCCCCAGTTTTCTGCCGGTTGAATAGTGCGGTCATAATTCCAATTACAGTAAATAACGCAGCTGTAATATCACCAATTGAACTGCCAACTCTAACCGGTGGTCCATCGGGATTCCCGGTTATACTCATAAGACCACCCATCGCCTGAACTATCATATCATAGGCAGGAAAATTTGAATAAGGCCCTGAATGCCCGAATCCGGAACACGCAGCATAGATTATTTTTGGATTAACTTTTTTCAATTCATCATAATCAATACCCAATTTTTTTGTTGTTCCGGGCCGATAATTTTCCACGACTATATCAGCATCTATAATCATCTTTTTTAGAATCTTAACTGCTTCGGGTTTCTTTAAATTTAAGGTCATACTTTCTTTGCCACGGTTAATAGAAAAGAAATATCCGCTTTTATCTTCAATAAAAGGACCAAAGTGCCTTGCATCATCCCCAACACCCGGCATCTCAACTTTAATTACTTCAGCTCCAAGATCTGCAAGTACCATGGTAGTATATGGACCTGCAAGAACTCGAGTCAAATCAATAACTTTGATCCCCTTTAATGGCTGTTTAGTTTTGGTTGATTGCTTTTTTGACATTTTTTACTCCGTAGTTGTTTTTACTTAATATATTTTCCAGAAAATTTAATCAATGCATCTTTAAATACTGCTTCGGGAGGAAAAGTTAATCCAGCCCCCACTTGCCCTACACCAGGGTCTTTGTGAGCAATTCCCGTATTTATCCTTGGTAGAATTCCTGTCTCAACAACCTTTGTAATATCTACACCTGTCGGAGTACCCCTAAAATTGAAAGCAGGAATTTTATATGAATCGTTTTCGCCTACAGTAATTTCATACATTTTCAGTGTATAATTCATTGCATCTTGTACAGTTCCGCCTACAAACCCGACAATTGCGGGAGCAGCCGCCATCGCAAATGCTCCAATACCCATTGTTTCTGTAATTGTGGAATCGCCAATATCCGGATTCGCATCAGCTTCAGTAAATCCGGGTAAATATAACCCTTCCACCGGTTGCGCAGGTCCTGCAAACCATTCTCCGGGTAACCCGGCAATTCTAATACCTAAGTCCGTACCATTTCTGGCCATAACAGTCATTATTGAACAACCTTCAGTTCCATCAATTACCATTGTCGTTGCCTTGGCTGCAGGCATTGTAAGATTCAGAAAGAAATGATCATTACCGTCAATAAACCTGAATACTTCAGCTTTTACCTTCTCTTCAATATCAAGTTCTATCAGGGTGGGTCCAATCATTCTTAAAAATAATGATGTTCCGGCACGATTACGGTTATGCCCTTCATCACCCATCTGTAAAGCTTGTGCAATTACAGGTTTTAAGGCAATCCCGCCAAGGTTCTTTATTATTTGCTTTAGAACCGGGAAAAGTACTGTTTCCAGCCATTTTAACCTATCAATTACTTCCTGTGAATTAGCACCATACCTTAGAACTTTTCCTAACCCTTCATTTAGAGTGCAATATGCTTTATTTCCAAATGTCTTATTCTCAACTATCCAAACGGGCATACTGGGTGAAATTACCCCGGCCATTGGCCCGACAGAATCATGATGATGGCAAGGATCAAATTTAATTTTACCTGACTCGAGTAGTTTTTCCGCTTCAGAAGAATCCTTTGCCTTACCTTCATAAATAAGAGCTCCAATCATTGCTCCCTTCATCGGACCGCACATCCGAACCCAAGTGATTGGTGGTCCCGCGTGCAGAAGCATATCCTCATTAAATTCAGGAATCACATCCCGGGCAATTGCAAGATCTATCACAACAGGTTCTGCTGAAAGGATTTTTTTTAAGGCGTCTTCGTTTATTTTATTAAAATTCATTTGCATCTCCAAGATTATTAAGCATGTAAAACAAAGGAAAACTATTCAAACATTCTACTATCGCTTTAAAATTAAATATTATTATCAAACTTCCTGAATTAAAACATTCAACTCCGTATATGCTTCTATCCATTTCAATCTTCATGCAGAATTCTCCATTATTTATTCTCCGTCTTTAATCTTATTTATAATATCTAATAACCTCTTATCCCCACCTGCCGGTGACCGCCAATCCATATTGATTGATTGACCTTCTGCATTCTTTATGGCATCATGGAATAATTCTACTCCAATATTTAAAACTACAAGTTTTGATTGAAAAAGTTTATTGATCTTTTCAGTGTTTATTTTCATTTTTTACCCTTTAATATTTCGTTTGCAAAGTATATCATTGAAATGTGAGACTCAAAGATATGTACTCCAACATCCCTAAGTTTCGATACTTGCATGTTTTTATCCTGAAAATCCAAATCAGTCCCGAGTACATACGCAAGTATAATTTTTTCACCCTTCTCCTTCTTCAAAACCGGTAATAAAGCCCCTGCCATATCTTCATGAGACCCTGATCCAAGGACAATATCTAATAAAATCACACCTGTTTCCGGATCGGTTAACTCCTGCTCCAACTTTTCAATCCTGGATTCGGGGTCGATCATGGGATGCGGGCGGCCCCTTGTAAAGAAATCATCACCAAGGTCAATGATAGTGTTATCTTTCGAATTCAAGGGGTTTTCAAGCTTGTATTCTGGTTTATAATGAATATTTGAATAGACTTTATTCCCCGATTTCTCAAGATTCACAATCGCTTCATCGGCAAGAGTTCCACCTGTATATAAACCCCTGATAAATTTTCCGGTCTTGAGCTCTGGAATATCAAATTCTTCAAATTGAAGATTAAAAGTCTCTAAATCTTTTTTATCCCTGTTCCCTTTTAATAATTCAACAGCAAGTCCGGCAGTATGACTTAAGTTTTTAGCAATGAAAACATTATTATTATCTGACTTCAAGTTAGAATGGATAAAGTACAGAACAAAAGGCATTTCTGATTCCTTTAACATGTTCATAATATCTTCTGCAACTTCAGGAGCCGGCGGTTTGGAGATGAGAACAATAACTTCAGTTTCGGGATCATTTATGAGTGCGGTGATTGCAGTTTTCATTGTAATCCCGCCTACTTCAGAAGATAGGTCTCGCCCGCCAATGCCAATCGCCTGTGAAATGCCTTCACCTAAATTATGAATCTCACACGTTACAGCTTGTAACCCGGTTCCCGATGCTGAGATTAAACCAATTTTACCTTTTCGTACTTTATTCGCAAAGCCTAATGGGATTTCATTAATGATTGAAGTTCCACAATCCGGACCCATTACCATCAATCCTTTCTCAAGCGCTAATTTTTTAATTTCAATCTCCTCAGAAATTGTGACATTATCAGAAAATATCATAACATTTTTCCCTTCCCGAAGAGCATTCTTAGCTTCCCACGATGCATGCTCACCCGGAAGTGAAATTAAAATAAAGTTTATATCAGAATAAATCTTCAGGGCTCCTTCAATGGATCTCGGCGAATACTCATCACTAATACCGGAGTCCTTGAGGCTTAATATCTCATCAAATTTCTCTAAGATCACTTCGGTTGATAAGGAGTCTACTAATTCAAAATAGATAATTAAATCAAGACTCGTGGCATCTGAAAAATCCTGTTCATTTAATCCCATGTCTATCAGAAATTGCTTATTTGCATCTGAACCCATAATTAACTGGGCATCTTCAACACCTTCGTCCTTTCGTAATATACCTGAAATGCGCATTAGCTCAACAGAATCGAAGTAACTATTCTTCCTGATTAAAATATGTTTTTTCATAACTTATTGCCTGATTTTTAAATTATAATTTTCAAGAAATAACAAAACTCCTGTAAATAAATCTTCCCCTGAACTGTGACCATACTCTTCTATCTTAAGGAATTCTTTCTTAAATCGCAGAGTTGAATAATTAAATATCAGCTTAAATATTCTTATTAGAATCCATGGTAAATACCCCTTCTGTATTCCGGATAATGTATGTGACGATATGCTTGATAAATACTTTTTTACCTCGTTTAATTCGGAAGTTATGCCATATGTATTATAGTATTGCTTTAATAATAAAGCGGTTGTAATAAATCCAATGAAGAGGTCGTCTCCGGATGGTGTTAATCCTGGACCTAAACCTATTATTGATAAGATATTCTTTTTAATTAAGTCAGAGTCTTTAAGCTTAATTGAAACACGGATTCTATTAAAGAAATCCAGGTATTTCTCCTGTAAACGATTCTCGAAATTAGAATATGTATCAATTGTTCTTTTGAATAAGTAAACCTTGAGAAGGGAGGATTTCAACGGAATTTGAGTTAGTTCTTCTCGAATTTTTCTAATATTTTTATTTACTTTCTCAAAATCCAAGCAGCTGATCTGTAAAATATCGAAACTATTATCAACGATTTCAGCATCTGAATAATCCAACTCCAGGTTCCGGAAGAATATTTTATTATCCTTAACTACTCCAGACTTCCCTAACTTTTCTATAAAAATATCTTTTAATCTTCTTCCATTTTCAATGTACATTCCATTTGTAGGTAAGTACTTATTATTAAAGTTAATGTTTAACATATCTTGGTTATTTAGTATTATATTGGTCGAATTAATATAAACCTTTTGTATTCTTGCGGTGTAATATGTATTTGAATTAATTGAGAAAAGTTTTGTAACAGTTGTTACCGGAAAGGAATATTGTTTTCTCATTATACTCCGAATAAAGTGTTCAATCTAGAAAAAAGTTGGGTGGTACAAATCAAGCACCACCCGATATAAATAATTATTTTTTCTTTTTATCTTTAATATGTTTCAGAATATTTTCGGATGTTAACGGTAGATCTTTTATCCTGACTCCAATTGCGTCAAATATTGCATTTGCCAGAGCAGGTGGAATTGATATCATAGGATGTTCCCCTATCGCTCTTGCTCCAAAAGGTCCGCCTTCATCAGGGGTCTGAACAAAAATAGATTCAACTTTATCAGGGATATCAGCCGCTGTTAAAATTTTGTAATCTACGAAGCTTGCATTTTGAAGTTTTCCATCTTTATACTTTAACTCTTCAAGAACTGCTGAACCCAGTCCCTGGATAATTCCACCGATAACCTGACCCCGGGCAGTTGAAGGATTTATAACTGTTCCCAGGTCAAATGCCCCAAGAAGTTGAAGGATTTTCATTTCACCAGTATCCGTATCCACTTCAACCTCCGCTCCTTCACAACCGAAAGTCCAGTCCGCCGCAGCATGACCCTGACCGGTTTTCTCATCAAGGTTTGTCAGGTAAGGAGTAAATGTTCCAGTCGCCTGAATTGGTCCCCCAATCGTATGTCCATCTGGATATTGATATCCCATAATAATTTTTGGGAGCGGGATATTTTTCGATGGGTCATTTTTTATAAAGACTTTCTCGCCGTCAACTTCCAGGTCAACCGGGTCAACTTCGAGAACTTGTGATGCAATTTCTTTAATTTTTATATGAGCTAAGTCAACCGCATTTATAATTGCATTCCCGGTTGCCCAGGTTATCCTTGACGCAACAGTCTGCCATTCATAAGGTGAGAAATCGGTATCGGGTAAGCCTGACGGTTGAATCTTGTCAAAGGACATCTTCAATCTCTCAGCAGCAATTTGAGTTAAGGCGGTTATACACCCTTGCCCAATTTCCATACCTGAGAACTGAAGACCAACAGTAGCGTCTTCATTGAATTTTATTACCGCAGCTGAAGTTGCATTTGTCGGCATTGCAGGAGCTTTTTCCAAAACTGCAAGCCCCATGCCCCGTTTAATATTCTTTGGAAGGGTTTTATCTTTCTTCTTCCTGTTCTTCCAGTCAAGTGCATCAGCAACTTGATTTATGCACTCGATCATATTACCGGTATGCTCTGTAATCTCTTCACCCATTGAATTTATTGAGCCTGGTTTTAAAACATTTAATCTTCTGAACTCAGCCGGGTCCATCTTCAATTCATGTGCAATTATATCCATCTGTGATTCAATCGCCCAATGTAATTCACCATGGCCAAAACCTCTGAATGCTCCACCCACAAGGTGATTTGTATAAACACCATAGGTATCCCCTTTGATGTTTTCTATGTCATAAGGACCGGGACAGGTATATCCTGCTGCACGTACGACATTTGTACCGTACTCAGCATACGCACCACCATCAAAGACATACTCAATCTCTTCCGAAATAATTCGACCGGCTTTTGTCACACCTGTCTTAACTCGAGCTCTCAGCCCCTGCCGGACAGTTGTTCCAAGAAAAACTTCTTCTCTTGAGAAGATTAGTCTAATCCATTTACCTTTAATTTCATTTGATAATGCTACAACTAATGGTTCCATGTTTATTCCGGCTTTACCGCCAAATCCACCACCTACATAAGGTACAATTACTCTGACATCTTTATGCGAAAGTTTGAAAGCGTATGCAATTAAATTTCTAAGGGTGAACGGAGATTGTGCAGATGAATAAACGGTTAATTTACCGTTTTGCTCCCAACGTGCAATTGCGCCATGGGGCTCCATCGGAACATGCTGAATTTGGGGAAGCCTGAATTCATTCTCAAAAATTAAATCAGCATTCTTAAACCCTTCTTCCACATCACCTTTTCGTAATTTGAAATGATTAAATATATTCGTATCCTTCTTCGGATAATAAATGGGGAGATATTCATAATTAATTAAATCCGGATGAACAAGGGTTTTCTCGCCATTTAAAGCTTCTTCAATCGTGTCTGTATAATCAAGTTCTTTATATTCAACTTCTATAAGATCAAGGGCTTCTTGGGCGATATCTTCAGAGATCGCTGCAACTGCCGCAACCGGTTCACCCATAAACCTTACTTTTCCCGTAGCAAATACCGGACGGTCAACAAGATATAATCCCATTTTATATGGACATTTCCCGGCATGTGTCACGGCAAGGACTCCGGGAAGTTTCTCTGCTTTACTAACATCTAAATTCAGAATCTCTGCATGCGGATGCGGACTGCGTAATACCTTACCAAATAACATTCCCGGAAATGTAATATCCCCGATATATTGAGCTGAGCCCGTAGCTTTATAAAATGCATCATAGCGGGGAATATCTTTCCCAATTACCTTATATTCACTCATTTTATTGCTCCTTATTTGATTTCATTTCTTTTGCAGCTGCGGTAATCGCTTCAATTATTTGAACATAACCTGTACAGCGGCAAAGGTTTCCACTAATCGCAACCTTAATCTCGTCTTCGGTCGGGTCAGGATTTCTCTTTAAGAATTCATAGGTCGTTAGAATCATTCCGGGTGTACAGAACCCGCATTGGATTGCACCTTTCTCAATAAATTGCTTCTGGATAGGATGTAAATTATCCCCATCTGATAACCCTTCAATCGTAAGGATCTCAGAACCATCCGCTTCAACCGCTAAAACCATACAGGAATTAATAGCTTTTCCATCCATAATAATTGTACAGGCCCCGCATTCGCCCGCACCACATCCTTCTTTTACACCTATATATCCTAGATCGTCGCGTAATACACTTAGAAGACTGCGCTTTGATTGAACTCTAACGTCATAGGAGATCCCGTTTACTTTTAATTTAATTGTGTGTTCCATATTAATTTATTCTCCTGTATTTGTTAATTG
>DAOVMD010000349.1 GCA_030630935.1 Candidatus Mcinerneyibacteriota bacterium
AATTAACGATTCCGATTGGATTACTGATAAGAATGCTGATGAATTTGCATCGGACGGATTTGGCGGTCAGAAGTCAGTTGGGGTTGTCGGGAACTTTGACTATTTAAAGATCCCCGCAAAGAAAGGTGATAATAAGATTATTGAGGAAGCATTATTTTTCGACACTTCCATACAATATTTCAACCCTGTAACAAAAGATAAAATTTTATTCATAATCCAAACCCGCGCTGATGACATAACAAAATCTGAGCTAATTTTGAATCCCGGTTCTAATTCAGAAAAGATTATCCCGCTTTATTTTGTTTCTTCAAATAATGGATTGGATTTTTACGAAGCCATGCCAACAATTAATTCCAGGGAAGTCACATTCCTATTTAAAGTTCAAGACGGGTCAAAAGTTTTATATTTGGACTCGAAAGAAATTTCAAAGACTAAAAATCCGAAGAATGCTTTTAATGTTAACCTTGATAAAATTGAAATATTTGAAACACCTGACTGGGTTAAGGAAGCAATTGTTTATCAGATTTTTCCTGAGCGATTTTATAACGGAGACATTTCAAATGACCCGCTACAGGATAAACGCAGACCTGACGGACAAGCCTGGAATATCTCTGACTCTTATTTAGAAGATTGGGAAACCGGAAAACCTTCCTGGGGAAACTATTTTGGCGGCGACTTAATCGGTGTTGAAAAAAAGCTTTCCTACATCAAAGAACTTGGAATCACTGCGATTTACTTCAACCCCGTTTTTGAATCCTTAAGTAATCATAAATATGACACGATAGACTATTATAAAATAGATGATAATTTCGGGTCGAATGAACAATTTAAGAATTTAGTTGACAAACTTCATTCAATGGGAGTCAAGGTAATCCTTGATGGAGTATTCAATCATACCGCGGATGAATTCATTCAATTTGAAGATATTAAGAAGCAAGGACCAAAGTCTAAATACTACAAATGGTACAACATTAAGAAATGGCCGTTCCCGGAAAACTTCAGTGATAAGAATAAGCCTGCTGATTATTATGATTGCTGGTGGGGGTTTGGTGACTTACCTAAGCTGAACACTGATAATGACGAAGTTAAGAAACTTCTCCTTGATGTAAGTGAATATTGGATTAAGGAGATGGGTATTGACGGTTGGAGACTCGATGTCCCGAATGAAATCCCGCATCCATTCTGGAAAGAATTCAGAAAGGTTGTAAAGGGCGCGAACCCTGAAGCATATATAGTTGGTGAGATTTGGGATAATGCTTATGCCTGGTTAAAAGGAGATGAGTTTGATGCGGTCATGAATTATAGGTTCAGAACTGCATGTATAGATTTCTTTGCAAAACGCTCCATTCCACCGAGTGAATTTCATAAGAGAATAATGGAGACAATGCTTGATTACCCGCGTCAGGCATATTATGTTCTCTTGAACTTACTCGATTCACATGACACAATTAGGTTTTTAACCGAGTGTAAAGGTGACAAGAAAAGATTTAAGCTCGCGGTATTCTGCCAGTTAACAATGCCCGGAACCCCAATGATTTATTATGGTGATGAACTCGGTATGGATGGAGGAAAGGATCCGGACAACAGAAAAACGATGGTCTGGGATGAATCGAAACAGGATAGAGATATGCTGGAGTTCTATAAAAAATTAATTAAACTTCGAAAGGAAAACCCGGCTCTTTCAATCGGGGAATTCTTCCCGTTCTATATAAATGATAAAACAAATATCTATTCATATGTCAGGAAAAATGACGATGACATTTTCATTATTATCTTGAATAATACAACCAATTCAAATGAAGTTATGTTTCAGATTAATCGGTTGAACCCGGATACTAAAACATTATTAGATCTTATGAATGATAATTCTCACAGTATAAATAATGGAGTAGTAAAAATTTCTTTAAAACCAAACTCTGGATATATTTTTAAATTACAAAATTAGGAGAAGATTCCATGCCGGAAAAAGATGAAATTAAAATTGTTGAATCAATGAAGGACGCTCACTCGAAAATTCTAACTGAAATTTCTAAAGTGATCGTGGGTCAGCAGGAGATTGTGGATAAATTATTAATTGCATTGTTTGCTCATGGCCATTCCATAATCATTGGAGTACCGGGGCTGGCAAAAACTCTATTAATTAATACGCTTTCACATGTTCTGGATCTAAAGTTCCAAAGAATCCAGTTCACTCCTGACTTAATGCCTGCAGATATTACCGGGACGGATATTATTGAAGAGGATAAATCAACCGGGAAAAGGGCATTTAAATTTGTGAAGGGACCGGTCTTTGCTAATATTATACTTGCGGATGAAATAAATAGAACCCCACCAAAAACTCAGGCGGCTCTTCTTCAGGCAATGCAGGAATATGAAGTTACTGCAGGCGGAAAAACCTATAAATTAAAGGAACCGTTTTTTGTACTTGCTACACAAAACCCCATTGAACAGGAAGGAACATACCCATTACCGGAAGCACAGTTAGATAGGTTCATGTTCTCCTTAAATATCACTTACCCTGATTTTCGGGATGAAGTTGAGATTGTCCGAAATACTACCTCAGCATATCAGGCTAAACCGGCTAAAGTTCTGAAAGCAAAAGAAGTTCTTGATCTTCAAAAGATTGTCCGAAATATCCCGGTTGCGGATCACTTAATTGAACTCGCAGTTAAAATCTCGAGAATGACCCGGCCACCCGATGATATATCTCCAAAGTTTATAAAGGACTGGATCGAGTGGGGGGCAGGACCAAGAGCATCTCAATATATTACACTTGGGGCAAAAGCAAATGCAATAATTAATGGCCGGTATTTCGTGACAAGTGAAGATATTATGAAAGTTGTTAGACCTGTTCTGAGACATCGAATCATTACTAACTTCAATGCTGAAGCGGATGGGGTGGATATTGAAATTATAATTGATAAACTCTTAATTGAAGTTGAGAAACTTATTAAATAATGAAACTGTTAATATTTTATGCCGATTACTTCTTATGTAAACCAACAATGAAAACCCTTGAAGAGTTTCCGGAAATAAATGAGGCAATTGAACTACACAACTCTGTTCTCGGATTTATACATGTCGAAGAAAAAGACTTGGATAATATCAATAAGGTCACTACAAAATTAATAAAGAATTTAAAGTGGGTCATGAATAAAACTGAAACGAGCTCGGTCGTATTACATTCATTTGCACATCTATCATCAAGTAAAGCAGACCCTGTCAAGTCATATGAAATTTTCAAACAGGCATTTGACAGGTTGAAAAACTCCGGGTATCAACCGGTTATCACTCCATACGGTTATTTTAATGACCTGAAAATGGAACTCCCTGGTAAACCAATTGCTCGAATATTTAAAGATTTTTAAAATCGGTAAGATAGATATATAAAGACGTTCTTTTCTTACTTATGCAGTTTCGAAAGTTCATTAATAAGATGATTTAATATAAATCAGTTCTTTGACATCTCAATTTCTATATTCTTATATAATTTAACATAATACTCTTGTTTATAACCTCTGATGCTTAAAAACAACAGAATGCAGAATTAGCCACTGAACACACTGATCACACTGAAAAGATTTAACAGAGATTACATGATTCGGGGATAATAGCATCGCTTCGCTCTGCAAGTAAAAATTAAGAATGAACAATGAAAAGTAAAGAATTATTTGCATTAAAGATTTCACTGCTTTGGTTTAGTTCATCTGTTGCTTAATGATTCGATTGAATGCTTTTTTTACCATGAAGAACATGAAGAAAAAATAGCATCGCTTCGCTCTGCAATGAAAAATGAATAAGTAAGAATTTTTTGCATTAAAAATTTCATCGCTTTGGTTTAGAACGATAATTTTTAACAGAGATTTGAATCAGAGATTCAGAAAGCATTATTATATGGGATAAGAAAAAGAATATAAACACCTATTTGAATTTAATCATAAGTTCAATAA
>DAOVMD010000268.1 GCA_030630935.1 Candidatus Mcinerneyibacteriota bacterium
CCCTTAATTGAAACGTAACGTATTTCTCTCTGAACAAAATAATAAATTTTTGCGATCTTATCTTCAACGTCAGTAACTCCTTCGGTTAATTCCTTTACTTTTTCTTCAATCGCCGGGGTTGGTTTCATTTTTCTCAAGAGCATTTTTCTTTGGAATTCAAAGATGTACTCCCAGTTCTTAAATATCGATGCATCAACTCTTGGAATAATATCACCGGAATCAGGCATATAGGGTTCTTCAATGGTAGGCGGAACATCCCGCAATTCCCATTTATAGTACTTTACTCCATCCTTAGTATAAGTCTTTGGTTTTGATTTCTTCCTCGGAAAATTACGGGTGACATAATTTAATTCTTTATCCATTGGAAGCCCGACAATGAAAATTGAAGTACCAACCGGAATATCATCAGCAAAAAAGAAACTAGGTTCAAATCTATCTTTCTGACTTGGATTATGAGTATCATAAATGTAAGAATATTCAATCAGGTTTCCTACTTCTACCCTGGGAATAGAGAATACTTTCATTATATCCTTGCCACCATAAGACCACGATTTCGATTCCGATTTCACAATTTTAATACTATCAGGGTCATAATTAAAAATTTCCAATTCAGGAGTAATTGTCCTTGCAAATAAAATCTTGGAAGTATATCGTTCTTTCTGTTCCCAGATAGATTTTTGCCCCCACGATTTCGCTTTTTCCTTATTAATATAACCAACAAAATGATATTTATAGCGCCGCGATCCGTCAGGTCGAAGAACATTCTCACCTTGATCCATTACAATTATACCATAAGCATCAGGGAACTTTTTCAGGATTGATTTGGATTTCTCAAAATATCTTTTATACTCTTTGAGATTAGTTTTCTGATCTGCTTGTTGTTCAGGGTCGGTTGATTTTATTGAATCTTTCTCAGTACCAAAAGTAATTTCTTTTACCTTTTCAAGACTGACTCCACGTCCACTTGAGAACCGGAATTTACCACCATCAAACTGTTGAATCTCCTCATTTATTACTGTTCCATCTTCAAGTTTAATCTCTTCGCCATTTGAAAATGTAATAAAGACCAGGAGAAATAACATTGAAAAAATTAATTTGTTTTTCATTATTCTCTTCCTTAGTTTATAAATGGTACTGTGAAATGATTATTCACAGAAACCTGTTATTTATCGAATAATACGATATTTTCAGGACTTCCAGCTACCTCACCCCATTTGCCTGTCTTAATGGAGTTTACAAATAAAAAATTAACCACTGAACACGCTACTATATTATATATTGCAATATACTTGTTTAGATCTGAAGCTACTTAGTAATCAACCGAATGTAAGAATTTAACCGCAGAGGACGCAGAGGACGCAGAGAAAAAAAACAAAATAACTGAGTTTAGATTTTTAACAGAGATTGGAAGCGAAGCTTCCGGCAACATGATTCTGGGATAAAAAAATGAATAGAAAATATAAATGTCTGCTTAATTATTATATAATATAATTGGAATTAAGTTTGAATTATAATATTATTCTATTAGCTTCTATTCTATTCCTTTTAATAATCCCACTAATCATGTAATCTCTTTTAAATCTTTACAGTGTGATCAGTGAGATCCGTGATTAAAAGTTTTTCTTTATCTTTACAGTGTGATCAGTGTGTTCAGTGGTTAAAAGTTTTTCTTCTATCTTCTTTCTGTTATCTGCTCAGTAGTAAAGAATTTGTTTTTAACATTGTAAATAAATTAATATATCAAAGAGCTGATTTATATTAAATCATCTTATAAATGAAATTCGAAAATGCATAAATAAGAAAAGAACTTCTTATATATCTACTTTTGGGGCTTTTTTATTTTTCATATTCTTTCATATTACTTTTCACACTTCCGTTTTAATATTATCAGTTAATTTTATGGCTTTAATAATTTCTGAAAATACGCGTCTAATTTCTTCCTGCTGATTCCCTGACTAATAAGAGAATCATCAATCATTAAAGGGAACTTGGATCTAAAAGTACTCTGGATTGACCTAAAAAATAATCCGATTGGAATTCTGGTTTTATCAACCGCAATAGCATATGCTTTTGGAAGATTATCAGGTTCAGAATTCTCATCATCAATATTCTGGAATTGATCTGTAATCTCCATAATCGTGCCAAAATCAAATACTTGACTGCAGGGTTGAATTATTTCAATCACAGAAAATCCCTTATGTTTTATACCTTTTATTATTAGCTCTTCTAAGTGATCACTTCGTGCAACTGCTCCACGTGCTACATAAGAAGCCCCGGATGCCAATGCTATCTTAATAATTGAGACCGGTTCAAATAAATTACAATTTTGAAATTTATTTTGAAACTCAACTGGAGTTGTTGGTGATGGATAACCCTGAGATGAGCATAGAACCAAGTTATTCTGAACTAAAACTGTAATATTAATATTTTTACGCGCTGAATGAATAAACGAATTGATTCCGGTAGATAATAAATCACCATCACCACTAATTACAATTACATTAAGATCATGATTTGCCATCCGGATGCCGGTTGCAGCAGAGAAAGCTTGTCCCGGGGGAACATTTATAAAATTGCAGTCTAAATAATGTGAAAGCTGAGCACTATTCCCTACTCCCATTACACATACAAAATCCTTAACAAAAAAATGGAGCTTTTCAATTGCTTCTTTGAATGATGTTAAGAAAGGATAATTGGGACAGGAGCCGCACCAGGATGGGCCGCTATTTAAATTTAACTCGTCCATACTTCTCTCCTTTACTATTTCTTAGCGTCTTTAAATTTTCTGAGAATATATTCCGGAGTTAAAGGAAGTCCGTCATATCTCAAAATATTCAAATTGAATTCTATACCGCCGATCATCTTCAGCAGCTTTGCAAATTGTGCTGAGGAATTATTCTCAACATTAACAATAAACTTGGTTCTCCTAAAATATTTCTTAATTTTCTTTGGATTAATCGGATACATCTGAGTAAATAAGAGTGCTCCGACTTTTTTCTTCTCACTTCTCAGAAGATCAACAACCCGCTTAATGACATTCTTACTGGCACCCCAGCCTACAAATAAAATATCAAACTTCTCAACCCCATAAAATTCAGGCGGAATGAACTCATTCATAATTGATTCTTCTTTTAATGCTCTCTTATTAACTTGTTTAATTCTGATTTCGGCATCCGCTGAAATATATCCGTCATCATTATGTTCAAATGTATTTACCTTAACAGGTAGATCAGTCTGCCCCGGGAATAAACGCGGTGAAATTCCAGTGTTGGTAACTTTATATGTTTTATATTCTTTTACTTCAGTAAGTTGTTTTCTTGTAAAATGGTCTCTTGGTCTTCTGATATCGTCAAGGTTAAACATAGGTAGATTCTTAACTGTCTCAGCCAGAATTTGTTCTAATAATATGATAACAGGAATATTGTAATTGCTCGATATCTCAAAGGCTTTATAAGTTAATGAAAAACATTCCTGATGTGTCCCGGGAGCATAAATCACCCTGGCGAATTCACCATTGCCTGAAAATATTGATGAGAGAAGGTTATTCTGCTCGGTCTTAGTCGGCATCCCAATCGAAGGGCCCGGAGATTGAATAACGGTTACAACAATTGGAATCTCACTCATACCTGAATAAGCAAGCCCATCACATAAATGAAGGAAACCGGAATCAGAAACAACTACCATAGATTTCACGCCTGTATAACTCGCACCTAATCCCTTGAATATTGCAGAGGCATCAGATTCAGACGCATCACAAATAATAGGAAATTCTTCAGAGAACTCGTTCATTAAATCAAGGAATCTCCTGGCAACTGGTATAGGATTCGCAAATAAAGTCTGACACCCCGAACCTACTATTGCATAAACAATACTATCAGAGCCGGTAATTAAAAGATTATTCTCAATTAATGCAGGTTCAAGATACTCCAAATACCCCTCATCAATTGTTTGCTTATATCCAATTTGAGCAGCCTTTAAATTCTCATTATAAACTTCAACTCCCTTTTTCGCAAACTCGCGCAGGAATGAATTATTAATAGAAGTAATATCAAGCTTGAATATTCCCATTATTGCCCCAAGTAAAACAGTATTTATAAATTGCCGGCTGCCAGAACCCTTGGCAAGCTTCTCTAAGGGTAATGTTAATACTCCATCCTCAAACTTCTTATCACCATCTAAAATTAATAAACCACCCTCGACAACTAAATCCCTGTCTCTATCCAGAATCTTATTACTTAACGAAATTAGGATATCTATACTTTCCTCACTATAATTTATCTCCTTAATGCCAATGGAAATTTTTACTGAATTTATTCCACCAATTATACGGGTTGTTTTATTAAATGTTGAATAAATATAATATCCTGATTGTAAAAATGTTTTTGAAAGTAAATTTGCAATAGTTCTAATTCCTTGACCTCCAATTCCTGAAATTAGAATATTAATTCTTTCTTTCATAATTATTCTCCTTGGATTATTTTATAGTACAATAAAACTTCCGCTTGAAACTCATGTTAATTTTTTATGTAAGAATTATCAAACTGATAATAGTATTCTAACAGATTTTTCTGAAAAAATCAAATACTTTTTTTATTTTTTTTCTTGGATTAAGGGACAGGCATTTAATTGTATGGAGTGCATTGATGAGCTCTGCGAATCAATGCAAAAAAAACTTGCATCGATTAGCATCCCAATTGGAATAATTAAAAAAATAAATAGGGTGCCGGTCCTTTACTTTTTACTTAATAATTTATTTGATTTTTTCCGTAACTAACTTTATGTTCGTAAATGTTTTTCGGTACCACCCTATTACTTGGTATTAATATTTTTAGTTAAAAAAACTTAAGATTTTCTTGTTAATTACTATAAATACCGTTATATTCGCAAATATTAAACTTTATTCGTTACTCTTCGAGTCATAAGTCATAGAC
>DAOVMD010000350.1 GCA_030630935.1 Candidatus Mcinerneyibacteriota bacterium
AAAGACTTAGAACTTGAAGGTTACCGAATGTCTTCAAATATCGAGTTAGGTACTTATAAAAAGAAACTTAAAAAAGGAAGCCGATTTAATTTAACTGGGAATATCATTATTGAAGCAAAAAGGAAAAAAGATTTCTCTTTAAAAGGTAAGTTAAAAATGGTTCTTATTCATTCAAATACAAAACAGGTACTTGCAACTAAGGAAAAGGAAATTAATATTACAAAAACTTCTGCAGAACTATCTGAATCTATAGCGTTTTCAGAATCGGTAAAAATAAAAACAAAGATCAAAGATGAATATAAAATAATCATTCAATTATTCTGGAATAATGCTTTAATTAATGAAAGTGTTACTCCAATATTAATTTCTCCCCTTGAAATGAAAGAGTTCTATATTACTTATAAAGGTGCTCAAATCGGATTTTTAAGATGGGGAGAAGTTAATCATGCTCATGTAATATTTAAAAAGAGATCTTCCGTTTACGATTCAGAATTTATATTTAGTATATATAGAAAAGGTAAATTCCTGCTTATTTTTAACGCACCCTATTATGAGGGTCATTTTAGAGAAACTTTTGACGCAAGAAGTCAAGGAGAATTTCATTATATAATACCCTTTGTTCCCAAAGAAAGGAAAAAGCATAAAAGTAAGGGATACTTGTTTGATGTGATTTTTGATGGGTATGAATCATATTCATCAAGTGTACATCCCTAAGAGAATCCAGATTCAGGGAAAATAATAATAAATAGAAAATAACTCACCGGATTATCTCTCTTTCCTGAAGAAAAACACATTAGAAGATATGAATGGAAAAGAGAATTTAGAATGTCTGGTGAAGAATTATCTTAATGAAGAAGATAATTTAAAAAAATTACAATACTTTGAAGAATTATTCAATAGTTTAAATCTTGATTGGTTTAATAGGTTATTACGGGTTAAATCCCAAGGGAGAATTTGGAAAGTTGAAAAGAGAGATATTGAAGAGATTAAGGATGATTTCTTCCTTAAATTTCTCTCCGATAAAGGTTTTAGCAATTCGCATATATCCAAAGCTTCCTTTCATACATGGTCAAGCTTAGTTGTCTATAACCTGTATATAGATCGACTTAGAAAGAACTTCAAGAAAAAGAAATTTATTTATAACCAAATTCACCCTGCTGCCTTGAACTGCTGCAGGCAAATCCTACCTGAATTCTATAGCCGTGAATTAAAGGTGAAGTATTCATTTGAATTCTGTGAAATAATTGAATCAGGGATAAATTCAATAATAGGTTTGGAGAAAAGGATAATATTTCTCCTGTATGTAATTTTTGGGATTGAGCTCAAAGATATCTCTGAAGTTTTTAATAAAAAATTGAATACGGTTAGATCAAATTATAGGTCTGCTCGATTGGAATTTCTAAAGTCAGTTCATAAAAATAATATCATGGATTTTTTCTGGTTAGGTGAGTACTTGAATAATTTTAATTTTGAGGAATTCCTAAGGTTTAAAGTTGAACTAATGAACTCCGGTTCTCAAAAAGAATTATTGAACTTGTTCTTTTATTCTAATAAAAATCTCACTCAAATTTCTGAACTATTAAATATTCCAAAACCGGGAATTCATTCCAGGATCAAGGCAGGTATACTTAATCTCCTGAAATCTTCCAGGATTACTACACGGCTAAAAGAATCTACGTATATTTATAATTCTAAAAATGTCCTGCGTATTATTTGGAAGAGGATTTATTCTTTACATTCTGCAAAATTTTATTAACAGGGAACTAACTAGAATAAAGATAAAAAAACAAAAAAAAAGCAAAACAAAGAACTCGCTTCGCTCAAACTTTTTAAATTGAAAGGGAACTTAAGAGAACTAACGAGAACTTAAAGCATCGCTTCGCTCTGCAATGAAAAAGTAAAAATGAAGAATGAATAATTAAGAATGTTTTGCATTAATTATTATATTGCTTTAATTTAAAACTAATGATGCTTTTGGAAGCACATGAATGCGATTTAAACCATGAAGAACATGAAGAACTTGAAGAAAAAAAGAAAACAAAAAAAGGAAATTTTTAATTGTCCCTTCCAAGACCAAAGCATTGTATCCCAAACGGTGTAGGGGCGTGTGGCGAGACGCCCTGACCATAAGAAATAAAACACCCATTCGATAAAAAAATATAAAGCAAAAGAAAAAAATTGCCACCCTGAAAAAACGGAGTAAACTCCGGACACTGAGAAAAACAAAACAAAGAAAAAAACATTAACCACTGATCACACTGAACACACTGCAAAAAAAGAAAAACCAAAAAAGACAAATTTTAACAGTGACTTTAAAGAGACTTGTAAGTAACTTAATAATTTTGTTTATATTTGTTTAAAACTAATGTTGCTTAAAGATTCGCTTGGATGCAAAAAAATATTAAACACTGAACACACTGAACACGCCGCAAAAAAAACAAACAAAAGAGAATAGATTAAAGTTCATTCGAAAATAAACGAATTGTATCCCAAACAATGTAGGGGCGAAGGGGCCTTCGCCCTGACCATACGAACTTAATCCTCCCGTATGAAATGTATAAAAATAAACACTCGCTTCGCTCAAACTTTTTAAATTGACAGAGAACTTAAGAGTAAGAAACCACGTAGGTTTTCCTATTAAAAAACTAACGAGAACTAAACGCATCGCTTTGCTCTGCAATGAAGAAGTAATAATTAGCAATGAAAAATGAATAATTAAGAATGTTTTGCTTTAGGGATTACGATGCTTTAATATAAGCATTGTAATATATAATGCAAATCGGTTTATCAATTAATAAGGGAGCAAGCTCCCTTTGACACAGGTGTTTGTAAACCTAATCATGTCACGTTCCAAACTGGAACGTGATGATGTTAATACTTTTATATAGTTTCATGTATTATTACTACGCATAGCAATGGGGTTTCACCCCCATAAATCATAAATGTGAAGCGAAGCGAAACGATTGCATTTGAACAATTGAACACATGCGAAGCATGTATTGAACACTTGAACACTTTTTAAATCTGTATTCTGATAATCATAAGGAAGGATGCATATTTGATGAGGCCGATTAAAAATGAAAGTCGTAAAATTTCGAAGAATACAGATGTTGTAAATGACGCGAAGGATGGTGTTTTAATCTTGAAGATAACCCGGAATAAACAACCCGAGAATGCTAATATATTGAATAGGAACCAGTTCTTCATTTTGAAAATATCTGCAATATTATTACTGAGATATTTTAGGAGAACATTGAAGTTCTTGATATTCTCAGCTAAAATAACATTTTTCAACATCCAAATCTCTGGTACCCTTAATTCAAAGATATTCATTACGAACATTGTTCCAGCGAAGTAAATAAAAGCAAGTCCCATGATTGAATAAAAAATAATAAAGATATGTTTATTATCATCTTTTACTTTTAATATATTATTACCGTATAAAATCATAAACCCGGGGAAAAAAATTATTATTAGAGATATGAAGTATTTAAAGATAGTTATCCCGGAAGGAGTGTAAAGGATACTCCCGGTGAATAAATACTTGAAAAACCCAACCTGGTTATTAATGCTCTTCAGGAAAGCATCAGCGAAATTCTTAACTGATAAGTCTGCATTTTTAAAAGTGATTACAAAGACTATAATTATCAGGACTACTAAAACTAAACGTATTCTAATATTTATGTAATCTTTCATAAGCATTATGGTTTTGGTTGGGGAGGTAGGACTCGAACCTACATCTCAAATGCGAGCATTTACGTCCTGCCATTAAACGACTCCCCTAAAATTCGAGTTAAGTATAACATAATTATTTTATATTGTCAAGAATGAATCGGAACGGTCAGCTCTGAATAGTAAATTAAAAATCGTTTGACAAAAATCGAAAAATGTATTAAAATATGTATGACAAAAGGTGTAGACGGTATTATAGCTCTTTAGA
>DAOVMD010000071.1 GCA_030630935.1 Candidatus Mcinerneyibacteriota bacterium
GGTTAAGGACGAATCAGCAGAAGAAGAAGATACTTTTGGAGCCGCTACAGAAGAACCGGTTAAGGACGAATCAGCAGCAGAAGAGGATATTTTTGGTGGCGCTACAGAAGAACCGGTTAAGGACGAATCAGCAGAAGATGAAGATATTTTTGGAGCTGCAACTGAAGAACCAGTTAAAGAAGAAGTAGCAGAGGAAGAAGAAGATATTTTTGCTGCAGCCACTGAAGAACCAGTTAAAGAAGATGTAGAAGAGAAAGAAGAGGATATTTTTAGTGCAGCTGCTGAAGAACCAGTTAAAGAAGAAGTAGCAGAGGAAGAAGAAGATATTTTTGCTTCTGCTGCTGAAGAACCAGTCAAGGAGCCTGGAGTTCCAGAGCAAGAAGTTGAAGAGAAATTAGACGATATATTTGAAACAGGAGGAGAAGAGCCCCATCAAGATTTAGCTACGGGTGAAATAACACCAGAATTCCAGACTGAAGAGATATCCCAGACTTTTGAAGACGATATTGCTGAAGATGAGGAAGTTACTATTACTACAGATGCAATTGAACTTGAAGAAACTGTTGAAGCCCCTGTTCAAGAAGTACAGCTTGAAGAACCACCGGTTGTCCCAACACCTGAAGCTCAGGCAGAAGAAACATTCGAACCAACCATTGCCACTGAAGCAGAAGAGAGCAACCTATTAGAAAGATTATTGTCAGAGATTAAATCAATCAGAGGAGTAACAGGTGTTGCAATGGTATCAGAAGATGGTTTATTAATCTCCCATAGATTTGTACCAGATGCACCTGGAGAAACGATTGCAGCATTTTCAGTTGAAATATTTAGAAAAGTCAGAGATGATGTTCAGAAACTTTCTACTGGTGAAATTAAGAATCTCATTTTAGATACTGATAAAGAATATATTCTGATTACTAAAATTCCGGAAGGTTTACTGGTAACTTATACAGATGAATATGTGATTTTGGATTATATTAACCTTGCACTTAAAAAATATTCAGAAAAATTTAAAAATATTTAGTTTATGGAACAAATTAAAAAATTACAAAATCAACTTAAAGAATTTCACTTAGATGCTTTTTTTATTATTTCACCAATTAATCGTCGATATCTCACTGGTTTCCCTTCCAGTTTAGGATTTCTTATTGTAACCAAGAAGGAAAGCCTTTTGTTCTTAGATTCCCGTTATTACGAAGCTGCTACAAAATTAGTTTCCGGTTCTAAAGTTATACGGTTCAAAAATAACAAAGAACTTATGAAGATAATTAAGAAGTATTTCCAAAAAAATAAAGTTGAGAACGTAGGTTTTGAAGAGAACAAATTAACTTATGCACAATTTAAGAAATATAACGAAATTTTTAACAAGATTAATTTTATCCCTGCGGAATCTATTTTATCAAAGCTAAGACTTATTAAGACAAAAGACGAAATTACAAATATTAAAAAGGCTGTAGATATTTCTAAAAGGGCTTTTCAACATATTTTAAATTTTATTAAACCCGGAATGTCTGAAAAAGATCTTCAAGCAGAATTAGAATATACAATTAAGAGATATGGAGGATATGCCGCTAGTTTCGATATAATCTTCATCAGTGGACCTAAGACTTCAATGCCCCATGGTGTTTCAACATCAAATAAAATTAAGGATAAAGATATTATTCTTGTTGATTTTGGAGTTTTATATAATGGTTATGTTTCAGATATTACTAGGACTTTTTTCATTGGTGAACCGAATAAGAAGCTAGAAATAATCTATCAAATAGTTTTAAAGGCACAGAAAACTGCGATTTCAAAGTTAAAAGTTGGAATGACCTGTGAAAAAGTAGATTCATTAGCTAGGAATATCATTAAAAAAGCAGGATTTGAGAGATATTTCAATCATAGTTTAGGTCATGGAATAGGTTTAGAAGTTCATGAAAGACCGACTATTGCACAAACTATAGATATGCAGATTAAAACAGGTATGATTTTTACAATTGAACCGGGAATTTATATCCCGGGTTTAGGTGGAGTAAGAATTGAAGATAATGTCCTAATCAAGAGAAATAGTACAGAAGTTTTAACTAAAGATATCCCAAAAGACTTACTTATTCTTTAGGAAGAAGGAGAATTTATGGCCACATCCAATGATTTTCGTAATGGAATGATTATAAAAATAGATGAGAAATTAATGAGTATTGTAGAGTTTCTTCACGTAAAACCAGGAAAGGGAAATGCTTTTGTTCGGACAAAACTAAAAAATATCTTAACCGGGCAAGTCGTTGAAAAGACTTTCAGGGGTGGAGAAAAGGTTGCTGAAGTTGTAGTTGAAGCCCGTATGATGGAATATTTATACCCTGACTTACCTAATTATTGTTTTATGGATGGAGACACTTATGAACAGATTTTGATTAGTGAGACTTTATTAGGTAACACAATGAAATTTTTAAAACAGAATACACGTGTTAAAATTTTATTCTACAAGGAGAACCCAATTATAATTGAATCACCAACTTTTGTTGACTTAGAAGTAACTGAGACAGAACCCGGGGTTAAAGGTGATACTGTTTCTAATGTAACAAAACCAGCTACATTAGAGACGGGTCTTGAGATTAACGTACCATTATTTATTGAGAAGGGAGATACGTTAAAAGTTGATACACGGAAATGTGAATATGTTGAAAGAATTAGAAAATAAGTAACGAGGTTTAGAAAATGAATGTTAAGGATATCGAAAAAATTATTAAGATGCTTGATGGAACAGATATCAGTGAGATATCAATTGAACATGAAGGTGTTAAACTCATGTTAAAACGAGGTTTTAACAAAGAAATAAGTATAATTCAGGCACCTTCCATGGAAACTGGACAAGCTCCGGTTATTATGTCAACTCCTGCAGTTTCAGGTGCTCTGGTAACTGCTCAAACTTCTGAAAAAGAAGAATATATCAAAATTACTGCACCTATGGTAGGGACATTTTATCGAGCACCTTCACCAGAGTCTGCTCCCTATGTGAAAGTAGGAGATATTGTTGATAAGGAGACGGTTGTTTGTATAATAGAAACTATGAAAGTAATGAATGAAATCCAAGCCGAGCAACAGGGAAAAATTGTAAAGATTTTATTAGAAAACAGCAACTCTGTTGAATATGGTCAGGCAATGTTTCTATTGGAAAAAATTTAAAATAATGGAGGAAAGTCCGAATGGAACAGGATAATAAAAAGAAAAAAACTGTTAAGCCGGATGATCTCTTTGCAGAATTTGTTAAAGAGAAAACAACTAAATCATCTGGACCAAAACCTGCAAAATCTGATACGCCAAAGGAAGCACCTCCTGCTGAAAAATCAAAACCTGCAGCACCGAAAAAAGCAAAAGTTGACTCACCCAAAATGCCTACCACAGAAGCTGAAGAATTTGTAAAGGGTGAGGAGAAGCTCTTAAGTAAGGAAGACTTTGCGCCTTCACCGGTTAAGGAAGAAACAGATAATTCTCTGGATGCGATTGAGGATGAAGCTGCAGAAGCTGAAAATGAAGAACTTATTCTTCTAAGCGGTTTTTTAAATGATCGTTTTTTAATATCAACTGCAATTGAAAAAGGTTTCAAACCATTTTTACTTAGATCACGCCAGGCTAGAACCTTGTGTTCAGTTATTTTTGAATTATATGATTCACAACGTGAAGATGTTTTAATTGATAATAATTCAGTTAAAAACGAATTAATTTATCGAAATTATTTCACTGCAGAAATGCAGGATTTTTATAAGAAACTCATCCAGACTGAACCCCCGCAGCTTGCCCAAATGATGGCTTATATTGATATCCTAAAAATGAAGACTGGTAAGGATAAATTACGTGAAGTACGTAAGATGATTGATGAGTATATGGGAGGTTATGGTCTAAATAAAGATAAAGAGATTGCCGATTTTTCAGGTCAGATTGCTCATCAGTTAATGGCTCTGCAGAAACTGCAATTCCATGAAGTTATTCTTCCAATGAAGTATAAAATGTATGAATTAGAAAACGAAATTCGAAACAGAGACAGCAATGTCACTATCGAAAATATGGGATTCTCTATTAAACCATTTTCAACATTAAATAAAACTCTTTCAGGTTTAAGAAAAGGGTTCTACTATGGTTTAGTCGGTGCTCCAAGACGTGGAAAAACTAATTTCTCTTTACAGATTGCATCTCATGTTGCATCTCAGAATAAAATACCTATTTTATTTTATTCATGGGAGCAGACTCAAAGAGTTTTAACCTTGAGAATTTTATCTAAAGAAAGTTTAATAAATCCGACCATTCTCCAAACAGAAAATGTTATGGAGAACAAGAAGATCAAAGAGAAATTTATGCGTGGTTGGAGAGCTACTGAGGCTTATATGAATTATGTATTTATGATTGAAGGTGGTCAAAAGGATAATTTTGAAAGGATTGAAGCCCATGCTTATAATGTTATGCATGAATTTGAAACTGATGATATTGCAATTTTTATTGATTATTTACAAAAAATGCCTTTGGGAGGTCATATTACTGATCCGCAAACAAGAATTAATCAAATATCATCCGGTCTATCTGAGTTGTCTCTTTCATTGAACTGTCCTATCTGGGCAATTTCATCACTTGATAAAGAAGGTTGTAAATTAGATGAGAAAGAAAGTTTCCAAAGACCTACAATGCATAATAGTACGGGTTCCGGAGATATTGAATATGATTTAGATGTTGCATTACTATTCTCAAAGGATTGGCATGATACAGCAGAATTACTTCAGCAATTACGTGAAATTGCACGAACGAAAAATATTTCTGAGGATAAAATACCTAAGATAGATATTGTTAATTTACATATTGACAAGAATAG
This sequence comes from Candidatus Mcinerneyibacteriota bacterium, assembly GCA_030630935.1. Lineage (GTDB taxonomy): Bacteria > AUK180 > AUK180 > JAQVHJ01 > JAQVHJ01 > DAOVMD01. The sequence continues at coordinate 4,838 of DAOVMD010000071.1, forward strand.
AGATGCCCCTCCAGGTGTGTCATCAATTATTCAGTATTTATTCTTCATTGAAATTAATAAGCACATTGAGTTGGGATACAAGAATCAGGAAGAAGAACATACCTATACTAAAATTCAAAATATCATCAGAAGGCTTATTAAAAGCCGAATTATTTGGGATGAGTTTGAAGAGTTAATTGAAGAATTTGATTTGATGGATATTGAAGGTTTACAAGAAGGACCAAAAGGAAGTTAGTAATTTCAGAAAGGAATAAATTTTAATGTTTTCTAAAATATTAATTGCAAATAGGGGAGAAATCTCTCTCCGAATTATTCGAGCATGTAAGGAATTAGGTGTAAGGACAGTTGCGGTTTTCTCAAATGCTGATAAATATGCATCTTTTGTACATCTTGCAGATGAGAGTGTTTGTATAGGACCAAGTGCAAGCTCCGATTCTTATTTGAAGATGGAGAGGATTATCGCAGCGGCTGAGATTACCGATGCAGAGGCTATTCACCCCGGATACGGATTCCTTGCGGAGAATCCGGAATTTGCTGAAATCTGTGAAGCATGTAATATTAAGTTTATAGGTCCATCTCCACAGGTTATTAGATTAATGGGTGATAAGAATAATGCCCGAATTACAATGTCAAAGATTGGAGTACAAGTTGTACCCGGGAGTAAGGATATATTAAAAGACGAGAAGGAAGCATTAAAAATTGCTCATGAAATAGGTTTTCCTGTTATAATTAAAGCTTCTGCAGGCGGTGGCGGAAAAGGTATGAGAGTTGCACATACTGACATCGCGTTATCTAACGCATTCTTTACCGCAAAAGCTGAAGCGGAAAAAGCCTTTGGAAATTCTGATGTTTATATTGAGAAGTATATCGATGACCCGCGTCATATTGAGATCCAGGTACTTGCAGATGAACATAATAATGTTGTACATTTAGGTGAGCGTGAATGTTCAATTCAACGCCGTCATCAAAAATTAATTGAAGAATCTCCATCTCCAATTGTTACAAAGGAAATTCGAGAAAAGATGGGAAAAGCAGCAGTCTCTGCAGCAAAATCAGTTAATTATACTAACGCCGGTACAGTTGAATTTATTATGGATAAAGATTTGAACTATTATTTTATTGAAATGAACACCAGGGTGCAAGTGGAACATACAATAACAGAAGAAGTAACAGGTTTGGATATTATTAAAGAACAATTAAAGATTGCATCTGGTGAGAAGTTAGCTTTTAAACAGAAAGATATTACATTTCATGGTCATTCAATTGAATGTAGAATCAATGCAGAAGATCCGGACAAGGGGTTCAGACCATCCCCAGGAAAAATTACAAAGATACATTTCCCCGGCGGTCCGGGAATTAGAATTGATACTTTTATTTATCCGGATTTCTTGATCCCAACATTTTATGATTCATTAATTGCAAAGTTAATTGTGAAAGCTCAAAATAGAAAGGAAGCTATTAATCGAATGATCAGAGCTCTGGATGAATTCTATGTTGATGGAGTTAAAACCACAATTAGCTTTTTGAAAATGATTTTGAAAAATGGTGATTTCCAAAAAGGAAATTATTCTACAAAATTTATCGAAAGAATTATGTAATATGAGTAATGAAATTGAATATATTAAAAGATTTCATGGTCAATTAGATCCTTATATTATCTTAGGTTATAAAATGGGGATTTATGCTCTTGAATTACTGAATTGTGACCTATATTGGGATATGAAAATATTTGCAAAAATGGGGCATAAACCACCAATTACTCTGGTCCTGGACGGATTACAACTTTCTACAGGATGCACTTTTGGAAAGGGAAATATCAAAAATGAAAAATTAAATGAGAATGAAGTGGTCTTTTATTTTGATAATAATATCTGTAAGATTAAGATTAAAGCTAATATCCTGAAGGAAATCGAGAACTCAACTGATAAAGAAAATCTGGCATTGAAATATTTCAAACTGGAACCTTCTATCTTTTTTAAAATGGAATTATCTTTAACAAAAATTTAACAGTTTTTCTAAATTAGGAATCTAATATGGGTAAAATAAATTTTATACTAAATGGTAAATCAGTTGAATTCAATTGCCCTGATAATTGGACATTGCTGCGGATGTTAAGAGATGGTTTCAGGTTAACAGGTACAAAAAGGGGTTGCGGAAAAGGTGAATGTGGTGCATGCTCAGTTATTCTTGATAATAAAATTGTTAATTCATGTTTGATTTTAGGAAATCAGATCGATGGGACGGAAATTACTACAATTGAAGGGTTATCTTCAAATGGTGAACTTGACCGAATTCAACAAGCATATATTGATTATGGTGCAATTCAATGCGGGTTTTGTACTCCCGGAATGGTTTTAGCTACAAAAGTTTTACTGATGAAAAATAAATCACCAAATTTAGAAGAAGTGAGAGAAGCTCTCTCCGGAAATCTTTGTAGATGCACAGGATATAGAAAAATTTTTGAAGCTGTTTTATCGTTAAAGGATGAAAAATGAAAAAGTTTAAATATATTAGACCGAATAATTTAAAGGATGCCTGTTCCATTTTAAAAAGGGAAAATGATATAAAGATTCTTGCCGGAGGTACCGATTTACTTGTTCAAATTAAAGACAGAATGAAAACTCCTGAGAATCTTTTAGATATCACTTATTTATCTGAGTTAAGAGTTATTAGGAATAATTCAAATTATCTTGAAATAGGGGCATTGTCGACTCACCAGGACATCATTGATTCTGACCTTGTTTCTAATAATGCCGGTATTCTACAACAAGCATGTATTCAAATTGGGTCCCCGCAAATTAGAAATAGAGGAACAATTGGCGGGAACATTATTAATGCTTCACCTGCTGCTGACACATTACCACCATTATTTACACTTGAGTCTGAATTAATTTTAATATCTGAATCGGGGGAGAGAACTGTAAAAATTAAAGATTTCTTTCAAGGCCCGGGTAGGTCTATTATTGAACCGAATGAAATTTTAAAATCAATTCGATTTAAAAAACATTCGAATTGGTTAGGGCACTTTAAAAAATTAGCAAGCAGAAAAGCTCTTGCAATATCTAAATTATCGGTTGCTGGATTATTCCTTGTTAATAACGGAACTATTGATCAAGCGCGAATAGCTTTTGGCGCCGTCGGTCCGACAATTCTTATAGGAAAAGATACGGTAGCTCTTATATTAAATAAGAAGATAAGTTCAATCTCTGAAAAAGAAATTTCGGATGCGGTTATTAAAGATATCTCTCCAATTTCTGATCTGAGATCAACTCAGGAATATAGAAAGGCGATTACGACTATACTAGTGCAGCGAATTCTACAGAATTTAATGAAAGCTTAATAAAATGATCCCTTCTGCAGCAACGGCTCTATTCATTACAGGTGAAAGGAATGTTGGGAAATCAACACTGATTAAAAGAATATGTGCAAGCTTAAATGTAAATACAAAAGGCTTTCAAACTTTTTCTGAGATTGAAAATTCAACCGGGAAAAGAACTTTTTATATCAAATCTTTTAATTCTCCGGAAAAAAAAATAATAGGGCAGAAGAATCCTGATAATAACCTGGAGATTTTTCCTGATACTTTTGATAGTTTCGGAACTGAAATATTAAATTTGATTAATTTAAATGATAACAACCTGATAATATTTGATGAAATAGGGAGATTTGAAGAGACGAGTTTAAAGTTTAAAAATAAAATTAAAGATTTAATAGCAGATAAGCATTATATACTTGGTGTCTTAAAAAAATGGGATTCTCCTTTTCTTAAAATGATACCTAAAATGAAAGGGGTTTTTGTACTGGAAATTAATAAAGAAAACCGTGAAGAGAAATATTTTGAGATTTTAAAATTTATAAAAAATAATTGGTTAAATCTATTTATTGAGGATAAATAATATGATTGAATTTATTGAAGAAATTGCATTTGAAGCTGGAAGAATTCTTTCGGCTCATTTCAGAAATATTAAAAGTTCTGATATTAAAGAAAAATCAAAGAATGAATATGTTACAATGGTTGATATTAAGGCAGAAAAATTATTAAGAAGGAGAATTCAAGAGAAATTTCCTACTCATACAATTATTGGAGAAGAAGAGGGTGGAATTTTTAATAAACATGGATTTGAATGGATAATTGATCCTTTAGACGGGACCCATAATTTTATGCATGGATTTCCTATGTTCTGTGTATCAATTGCACTTGCAGAAGATGGAATAATTAAGTATGGTGTAATATATGATCCAATTCATGAAGAGATGTTTAAAGCTGAAAAGGGGCAAGGCGCGTTCCTGAATAAGAAAAAAATATCAATTTCAAAAACTAATGATTTATCTAGATTCTTCCTTGCAACAGGTTACCCATTTAGAGCAAAACCATATTTAGAACTTTACCTTGAAGCCTTTAAAAATCTTTTTCTCAAGACCGCAGGGATGAGGAGAGCAGGCAGTGCAGCTCTGGATCTATGTTATACTGCCTGCGGAAGATTCGATGCATTTTGGGAGATGAAATTGAAAATCTGGGATATCGCTGCAGGTGCTCTGATCATTGAAGAAGCCGGCGGAAAAGTTTCAGGATTTGGAAAAAATAAAAACTTCATGGAGACAGGTTGTATAATTGGAAGTAATGGCATATTCCATGAAGAACTTCAGAACATACTTGAAACTACTTTCATAGAAATTGATTTGTAAGAGCAGCTGCGCTGGCGCTCCACATTTATGATTGATAGTTATTAATGGTTAATCCGATTTTTCTATCGTTTTTAAACCTGCAAACGTTTTTTGTCATTGCGAGAGAGCATAGCGACCGCGGCAATCTAATCTTATTTATTTTTCTTTTGCTTTTCCCTTTCGTGATCAGTATGTTCAGTAGTTAATTTTGCATTCTTTGTTCCTTTAAGCAACTCCAGCTATGAATAAGAGCACTGTCATATATAAAGCAAAAACATTATTAATTTTTTTCTTCATGTTCTTCACGGATATAGTTTCGATTCGCTACACATTTATGATTTATGATTGATAATTATTAATTGATAAACAAATTTATAGAACGTCTTTTATACTTGCTATTGATATCATTATATTCCCTTTTGAATTTGTTCATTACAAGTCTCGTAAAAGTCTCCCGATACGCTTCGCGTCCCCGACAAATCGGGGTAAACTCAATCTCCTCCCTTCGGTCGTCAACCTGCTGAAGAATTATTTTTTTCTTTTTGTTTTATGTTTTGTTTCGTCTTGTAAAATAATGAGATTGCCACGTCATTCACTTCGTTCAATCCTCGCAATGACATTCAGACATTTTTTAATTATCCTTTACATGTCTCGTAAAGGTTCATGTTAAAAAATTTATGTTTGTTTTGTTTGTTTTTTGTTTTCTTTTGTAATGAGTGATTAATGGGACACTCTTGATAAATTTGGGAAATACATTTCTTTGAAGACAAAAGAAAGTTTTATCAATAATGCTACCATTTTTTCACATCCTTATTTTGTTTTTTCGATTTCTTTTAACTGTTTCAGTATAACA
>DAOVMD010000057.1 GCA_030630935.1 Candidatus Mcinerneyibacteriota bacterium
AACCTCCTATTATGGGTAATTTGAATATGATAACATAAATTACCAAAATCCGGTAACTTTAATTGACACCAACCGGTAATTCTAATTGTCGCTAATCATTCACCAGTGTTTCCGGTCGGTACAGCAGTTTTAATACCATTAAATTCCGGCGGATCTGTTTCGGATTGGCAGCTCCCCCAGATATACTCGACATATTCAGGATGATCAACAAATGGATTTCTATTATTCTGGTAATCATAAATATCATCATTTCTATTTATTTCCTTCTGGCTAATCGGGTCTTGCTGATGCCATTGTCTTAAGGTTGGAAGGATATCTATATTAACAGTTGTGGCGTTAAATATATCCTGCTGCAGATCTCTACCATATCTGACAATAAAATATAAAATTGCACGGGCAGCATCACCCTTATGTTGATCGGCAGGTTCAAATACATTTTTACTACTCGAATTTTTTCCGTTATAACTTATATAGTCACCGCTGCCCCAGGTAGAAATAACCACTGTAACATTATCCAGCGGTCTATTACTCCGTGATGAGTTCACGTTTGGCTGAGTAGGAAAGAGGTGGTGTAAATCAGTTTTCATATCACCTGTATCATATTTAAACCATGATTGGCAATATGTATGTTCACAGTTCAATTCATAATCATCAGGCCATCCCCCAACTCCAAGGTTGAAAGATTCCCCGGTATAGACACACATTACCCATCCAGAATTATTATCAATATACCCATACATTTCTGCCCTGGCAGCGCCATAGGTATGAAATACATAACCGTTTGAGATGATTGTTCTAAGTGCCTGGGCAAGAGAATCATGACAGAGACCCTGTGCAGAGTCATAGTCCCCGGCAGGGACTTCAGCCTTCGATACAGTTGAGAATATAATAAAGAAAAAGGTTATCAAAGTTATGATAATAAATTGTTTTTTCATGACGCTTCCTTACATTATTATTTTAACATATTTTATAAGGAATTACAACTTGAATTTAACCGCGAAAAGAAGTATATTTCAGCCACGAAGACGCGAAATTACAAAGAGAAGGATAATTTAAGAGTTAAAGTGTTGAATAGTTGAAATGTTATTAAAATCGTTTAAGTGTTTAAGAAGTTAAGATAGTTCAAGAACAGATAGCAGATAGCAGAGAACAGATAGCAATCGTTTTATAGATTATAGATAACAAAAAAAGAATTTATCTTATTTTATCAGTTCGGGTTCGGGTTAGGGTGTGAGACGTTATTGATAAAACACTTCCCGTTAGGGGAGCAAACTCAAATTGATTACTCAAACGGTTGTTTGCGAGAGCAAACAATACCCCTACTGCAACATCATAAACAATGCAAAACATTCTTCATTTTTCATTATTCATTCTTCATTCTTACTTGCACAGCAATCGCTGTGCTATTGTTTAGTTATCTGTTGTTACTCCTTTTTCGGAGGAGTAGGAATATTTATATTTTTTATTTCGAAAGTTATGTGAAGGTTTATATCTTATAATAAAAGAATTATCATCTTTTAGTAGGGAATATTTTTCAATCTCCAGTTCATTATCATTTAAGTACCCAACTTCAGTTAATACCTTAAGGTTTTCCGGTATGAACTTATTATCGGTAGAATACATTTTTACTGCTGACCCGAGTTGTCTCAAGTCAGAAGCGATACTTGATTCAAATTTCGAATGGAAATACCCTGCGATAAAAGGTGACGTAAAGAAGACCAGTAAGATAACAAATCCCCCTGAAAAAATTCCTAATAATGATAAAGTCAAATTGATCTTTCCAAGGAAAAAACCTTCAAATAACTCGGGGAATTTTTTTATTCTTGATATACCTATTAAAGTTAAAATTACTGATAGGAATCCCGGCACTATAAACAGACTAATCAGGGATAGGAGGAAAGCGAGGTATAGAGAAATTGGTACCTTCAGATTTTGTTTTTGTTCCATTCTTTAATTTGTTGTGCGTTTTATAAGGCCTGCTTACAGACCCTGCTTGCGAAGCAAGTTTACAAAGCCGGTGTTACATTTTTATCAGAACCATCTTGCGAAGCAAGTTTACAAAGCCGGTGTTACATTTTTATCAGAACCATCTTGCGAAGCAAGTTTACAAAGCCTATTTTGAAAGCCCCGCTTGCGAAGCAAGCTTACAAAGCCCTCTTCGAGGGCTAGTTTATTATTCCTAATTTACCGGTATGCATTTTACCTGATGCATCTTTAATCACGAAGAAATAAATTCCTGACCCCAGGTTTTCTGTTTCAAGGACTGCCTGGTTATTTGATATAAGTGTAATCCCGGAATTTATTTCTGCAACCAAATCTCCATTCAGGGAATAAATACTGATTGAAGAGAAAGCCGAGTCTTCAATTACGATTGAGACATCAGAGCCCTTTGCCGGATTCGGATAGATCTTTACTGTTCCCGGTTCCGGTGGTGGAGGAGGTGGTGTTCCAGATTTTGTTGGAATTCCTTCAAGTTCAATTAAATTTGACTCTTCATTATTCAATGAATCTTCTGCTCTTACAATAAAGTAATAGGCTTGTCCCTTTGTCAAATCAGTTATAGTTAATGACGAAGTATTTGTTGTTGTATATGACGGCACATCAAAGTATTGCCCGCCCGAATGTATACTATAATAAACATTATATGTAATAGGGTTTGACCCTTCCGGGTCTGTCGCCTGATCCCATTCCAGTGTTAGTGACTTTCCATCCTTCAAATCAACAATATTTTTTATCCCTTCAAAGACCGGTGGTGTTGTGTCAGGCCCGCTGCTATACGGTGCAGCAGATTGTTCGAGACCATTTTCATCTTCATTCCCTACCGAATCTTCTGCTCGTACAACAAAGAAATATGTCACCCCGTTTGTTAAGCCGGTCAATGTAATCCCGGTTGCGTTAGTTGTTGAGTCATCCGGTGTTGAGAAATTCTGTCCACCTGAACTTGTATCATAATAAATATTATAAGTTATCGGCGTTGACGGGTCAGTTGCAGTGTTCCAGGTCAGTACAACTTGTCCTGCTGTCCCGTTTCCGTTTGCTGTTTGGACTCCTGTAAATACTGGTGGATCAGTATCTGAAACATTAGGTGCAGCAGATTGTTCGACACCATTTCCATATTCGTTCCCGCCCGAATCTTCTGCCCTGACTACAAAATAATATGTTACCCCGTTTGTTAGTCCAGTTAAAGTCAGTCCGGAAGCTGATGTTGTTGTAGTATTAGGCGTTGTAAAATTCTGTGTTCCTGAACTAGTCGCATAATAGATATTATATGTAATTGGCATTGACGGGTCGGTTGCAGTATCCCAGGATAATTGAATCTCCCCTGAAGTTCCCGTTGCATTTGCTGATGTAACCCCGAAGAAATCCGGTGGGGAATTATCTACGAAAACATACGGTATCACCGAGAGTTCAACTGTGTTTGTATCTTCATAAGGTCCGCCTTCACCTCCGGGTACGCTATCTTCTGCCCTCACAACAAACCAATAAGTTGTTCCGTTTGTTAAACCCGTCACATAAATTTCTGTATTAGTCGTAGTTCTGAAAGGTGCTCCAAAAAACTGTCCTCCTGAAGTTGTTCCAACATAAACATTATAAGTAATTGGCGGGGTCTGGTCAGTTGCGGAATCCCAGCTAAGGTAAACTTCTCCGGTATTCCCTGTTGCTAATGCAGTCTGAATTCCTGCAAAGAGAGGCGGGTCATGGTCTGTTGTATCTTCCGGTGCCGCAGAAATCTCTACGGAATTTGTATCTTCATTCTCTTTTGAATCTTCTGCTCTCACAACAAAATAATATGTAGTTCCGTCAACCAGGCCATTCACATTCACATTTAGATTTGTAGTTGTTTGATTTGGTGTTGAGAAATTCTGTCCGCCAGAACTTGCCGCATAATAAATATTATAAGTTATAGGCGTTGAAGGATCGGTTGCTGCATTCCAGATAAGATGAATCTGACCTGTTGCTCCTGTAGAAGCCGCTGATTGCAGCCCTGAGAAAACAGGGGGATCAGTATCGGGTGTACACCCGTCCCCTGGCCAGATCTCACAAACCCATTCCGGATGGTCAATGAAGGGGTTTCTGTTACCCTGAATTGCATAAACATTATCGTTCCTATCAAGTTCTTTCTGACTGACAGGGTCTGCAGCATGCCATTCCTTCATCATTGCAAGTGCCCAGGGTTTAAGATTTGCACCATCTATCATACCATTTTCATCGAAACTTCCATCTTCTCCATAATATCTTGTACACATATAAAAATAAATTCTGGCATGATCACCCTTGAACTTATCAATTGGTTCAAATACTGTCCCCGTATAAACACCAGCGTAAACATATGAATTTGAACCTACCTTAGAACCGTTTGTTCCTGTCCAGGATGGGGAATTTACTTCACCATACGGGTAATTAGATCTTCTGTTATTTACATAACCATCAGTGGGAATGACATGGAACATATCTGAATACATAGGATTGGCTTTATTGAACCAACTTGAGGGCCAGGAATGCTCACGGTTAAAACAGTCTCCTTCTCCGGAATAATTTCCGCATTTATCTCCAACATCATAATGATAACTGTAATCATAAGTACCATCAGTCTTTTCAGAATATATACACCAAACAGTACCATTTGGTCTTTTATCTGTAGGGGTATATCCTGAGTAAATTCCAAAACCACCATAAGCTTCATAAAGTTCATCATAATCGATAACTGAATGACCATCAATTATATTGTTCAGGTTTTGACGCAGTACATTCCCGGATCCGGTTGCAGAGTCATAATACCCCGGCGGAGCATCTGCATATGTTAGTGAAAAGGGTATTAACAAAATTGTGATTAATACTAAAAAGATTGGAATTTTATTTTTCATATTATTCTCTCCTCTTATATTATATATTATCATATTTTGATATAGAAGTCAAGCACTTCGGTTAATAAAAATTAACCGAAGTGAGAGAACAGATAGCAGAGAACAGATAGCAGAGAGTTAAATAGTTCAACTGTTCAATGCATGCTCCGCATGCGTTCAAGAGTTATTATAAAGACATGCTATCGCATGTCTATAGTTCAATAGTTGAAATGTTGAAAAAGCGTTTAAATGCTATTGTTTCGCTTCGCTCCACATTTATGATTTATGATTGAATATTAGTAATTGAAGATTGCTTTGCATTATTGATTACGATGCAGTAGGGGCATTGTTTGCTTTCGCAAACAACAGTTTGAGTAATCAGTTTGAGTTTGCTTCTATAAATAGGAGTGTCTTACAAATAACGTCTTAAATTATTAAGAGTTTCAAAAACGCAGTGAAGTGATCCCGATCAATTTCAGTAATATGAAATTCAATCGGGAAACCCTGACCAAATGAATTTAATCCTCCCGCATGATAAAAAAACAAAAAACAATATAAATAAGCTACTTACAAGTCCCTTCCAGTCTCCCGATGCGTGTCGTTAGCAGGATCTCCTCACTCCGGTCGTCAATCTGCTGAAGAATTATTTATTTTGTTTTTTTTTAGTTTGTTTTTGTTTTATTTTTTTTCATCCCGTCCATCCCGTCCATCCCTGTTAAAATTCACATTCGACTGTTTGATAAGTATCTTCAGCTCTAAACAAATATAAACAATATTAATAAGTTATTTATAAGTCTCTTTGTCGTCCCTGTTAAAAATTTTTCTTTTTTTGTTTTTTAGTTCTCTTAAGTTCTCTTCAGTTCCCTGTTAATTTAAAAAAGTTTGAGCGAAGCGAGTTAAGTCAATTTCTGTTTCTTTTTTTTTGTTCTCGTCAGTTCTCTGTTAAAAATCTTTTTTTGTTTTTTTCTCTTGACAATTGGATAAAAAACATTTATAATTTCAATATGCAGGTAAATTATGTTTATAATTGATTTCATAGAAAATATTGGTGAGCGAGTTAGGCAATTTTTCACTACTATTTTTCTAATAATGAACTTCTTCATTCAGACCATTATAAAACTATTCAGGTTGAATATTGTTGAAATTAGGTTAATGCGCCGTTCCATTTTGAATCAGATCAGGTTTACCTTAGTTGAACCGTTTTTCTTCCTAATAATAATGACTATCATGAGTGGTACACTTGTTGCTGTAATCAGTTTAATTAACTTTCCTTTAATAAACATTGAAGCGTTTATGAGATTTATTATGGTTTCTATTCTTGTAAAAGAGGTAGGTCCCATAATTGTCAGTATTATTATTATTTCCAGATCTGTAACCGCAATAACCTCACATCTTGGGAATATGCAATTGAGCGGTGAGATTAGAACACTTGAACAGCTTGGAATTGATCCAATGATTTATATTGCAGTACCAAGATACATAGGGTTTAGTTTATCTTTTGTTATGATGCTGATTTATTTTGATTTCTTCACAATCTTCGTAAGTTTTATTATTGCAAACTTCAATTGGGATATTTCTTTAAATCGATTTATGGTTATTTTCTTTCAGGGAATTCCAATGGCAGACTATTTATTTATCCTGTTAAAAGCTATAATAATCGGAGAAGGTTTATCAGTGATTGCAACCTGGTTCGGGCTTTCAATTAAAGGTTCCAATATTGCAATTCCAAAACACCAAACCCGGGCTGTAGTCTATTCTTTTATTTGGTTTTTTTTCATAGATCTAATCTTTAACATTTTACAAATTTGATATGGAAGAAGAAAAGATTTTAAGTTTTGAGGACTGTTCCTTAAAAGATATTATAACTACTAAGCTTAATTTTAGTGTTAAGGATAAGGACTCTGTAATGATAATTTTCCCCGGGGATAATTACCGTAATGCTTTCCTGGATCTGGTTTATGGATTTCAAAAGCCGAATGAAGGTAGGATTATTTTTAAAAACACAGAATACGATTATGAATATTCAAAGCTTCAGAGTTTAAGACGGAAAATCTCCCTGATTTCACTTGAAGGTAATTTAATTTCTAATTTAGATGTATATGAGAATCTACGTTTACCGTTACTTGCAATGGCTGAGCTTAAGACAAAAGATATTCCGAAAATAATCGATAATTTTGTAGAGAAACTTGGGATTAGAGAATTTCTTGATAAACTTCCTCATACAATCTCTGATTTGGACCGGGTAAAAGTTAATATTGTCCGTGGTCTATGCCAGGATGCTCAACTTTTTATATTAAATAATCTTTTTGAAAGATTAAACGAGAAGAAATGTAAAACTCTTTTTAAAACAATAATCCCTGAATTACCCTGCACAATTGCATTATCAAAGAGTGAGCGTGGTATAAAGATTTGTAATAGAGTAATAATACTTGAAGAAGAAGGGATAATTTATAACGGTTCAACAGAGAATTTTGGAAAATACAGGAGTAAGAAAAAATGAAAAAGCGAAGAAATGATATTTTAGTAGGATTTTTTACTTTAATTGCCATCGTGATTATTTTGTATTCAATTATTAATATTATTAAAATATCCAAGCACAAAGATTACTACAAACTATATTCACGAGTGGAGAATGTTGCAAATCTTGAAATTGGTACAAAGATTTTTTTACAAGGTTACGAGATAGGAAAAGTAAGTGAAATCAGGATTAATCAAAATAATAACGACCTTAGTTTTCTTGTTACCATGCAGATAAAAAAGGATATTATTTTATATAAGGATACAAAAGCATTAGTCTCAGGTCTCGGTTTATTTGGGGATATGACAATTTTAATGATTCTCCCTGAATTCCGTGATGAAGTTTTGAAGGATGAAGATTATCTGGTGCTTGAACAGGATATTGGAGTGAAGGAATTAGTAAGCGATGTTAAAGAAACGATTCGAGATATTGATGAGTTTGTAAAAGGTGACCTTAAGGAAATGACTGCGGAAGCCAAGGTATTTGTGAAACAAATAAGTACAGTAATTTCAGATAACGCAGATAGTTTTAGCGAATCGATTGTGTTATTAAATAAGGATTTAAAAGAATTCCATAAAGCGATTTCAATTGTAAATAAATTAGTAGGTCGTAATGAAAACACAATAAATGAATTACTTGAGAATATCCACTCATCCTCAAAGAATTTAAAAGATATCACAGCTGATTTTACAAAGATGTCCAAGACCTCAACCGAAGAATTGAACAAGATGGCGAAGAACCTTGCGATAACTTCTAAGAATTTTGCAATTGTCAGTGAAGATATTAAGAAACACCCCTGGAAACTTCTCTGGAAAAAGGATACCGATATAAAGAAGGCGGTTAAAGAGTTGGAAAATAGTATAGAAAAAGAAAAGGACCGAGTTGATAAAGAAAAAGATAAAGAGAAGGACAAACCACCCGCTCCAGCACCGGAGAAAGAAGTAGAAAAGAAAGATGGGAATGAATAAACTACCGGAGACTTGCTGCGGCATGTCTCTATTAAGAGTTATGGATTATGAACGACGAGATTAAAATTAATAATGACGCTTCTGCAGATGCAATTATAATTGAAGAACATTGTGATAAATGCGGGGTTTTATTAAATGATGATGAATTAGAAGAGGATTACCGGTTTAAAAAAGGTCCTGTTTGTTTCAAGTGTTTCTTAAAGTTTTTATATAAGAAAAGATTGATTGGTGAAATAGTTACAGGTCTATTAGCTTTTATAGCAATTGTGAGCTTCATAGTTGGTAATTACATATTTGGAGTATTTTTTGCAATCCTTCTTATTGTTATATATTTAGATCTCCGTTCAGTGAAAAATTTTATTATTGATTTAGAGAGCAGGATAATAAAATCAAAGGCTACAATCGAGAATTCAAAAGAATCAGATATCTCAAATACTAAAGATGAAACCCCCGAATAATCTTTAAAATATTTTAAAAAATTAACCGTAAATATAAATATAACTTAAGAATTCAAAGGAGGATTTATGAAGAAGCTCAGATTACCAGGCATTTTTTTCCTGACGTTATTTTTAGTTGTATTATTGATCCAGGCACCCTGTGCCGGAGATGATAATTCAGATAAGGAACCGAAGATAAATATTCCCAGTTCCACATTTTCACTTGATTCCACTCAACAGATTCAGCAAAAGAATATACCGAGTGGAATTAAAAGAGAAGGTAAGGTTACAGTAATTAAGAAGAAAATACCTGTTAAGATCTATAAGAAAAATGGTTTTGCAATCTGGGAAGCAAGTATTCCTGGGAATCGGGCATTAGCAACACCAGCAGTTGTAGATGGTCGGGTTTTTATCGGAGGTGGTTTTGGGAGCTATGAGTTTTATGCACTTGATGCCGATTCCGGAAAATCCAAATGGCAGATTAAAGTAAATGATCATGGTCCAACTGCAGCAGTTGTTAGGGATGGATACGTTGTTTTTAATACTGAGTCCTGCACTTTATTTGTTGTGAAAGAGAAGACCGGGAAGATGGTCTGGTCAAGATGGTTGGGAGACCCGCTTATGAGTCAACCTGCAATTTCCGAAGATAAAATTTACATGGTTTACCCAGACAGCAGGGGACATATCCTTACTTCACTTGGTCTGAAAGACGGGAAGGAATTCTGGAAGAGAAGGATTGACGGTGATGTGATCTCAGCTCCTGTTATAGCCGGAGATTCAGTCTATGTGTCAACTTTCAGAGGTACTGTTTACAGGTTCGGGAAGGATGACGGGGAAGAACGTTGGAAGAAAGAGATGAATGCAACTTCTGCACCATGGATAGTAGGTGATGAAGTTTTTGTAACAAAACGAAAGCCGGGTGATAAGACTGCAAAACATAAACCAAGAGAAGGGATTCAAATAATCAATGTAAAGGGCGGTAAAAATATAAACAAGGAACTCTGGTCGGAACGTGATGCAGAATATCTTTCTCATGAAGTCCAATCGAAAACAAAATATTACACAGCTCAAAAGAGTGATGATGCTTCAGTTGGCTTTTCAACTGCACCTGCATTTGCAAAGACTCAAGACGCAGCAAGTAATATTGGGCAGAGTACAGTTCGAGGGCTCTGGGAATATCAGGGGTCGAGGAATGTTATAGTAGGAGATAAAGTATATAATTCAATGGGTGACGTTCTTCAGGAAGTGGATAGAAAAACAGGGAAGGTTAATTGGGAGTTGAAACTTACGGGTGAAAAGAATCTTGGCGGTCATTTAATTACACCGGCTGCAATCGGTGGAAGTAAGATGGTTGTCGGAACTTCAACAGGACTGGTAATCTGCTTTAATCGCAATTCAGGTAAGAAACTTTGGGAAGTTAATGTCGGAGCCCCGATCAGATTTCAACCATCCCTTGCAAATGGAAAGGTCTATGTCGGGACAACTACGGGTAAGTTAATCTGTATCGATACTAAAGATAAAGAACTCGATAATTGGGTTATGTGGGGCGGTGGCCCGGAACATAATGGTCCGAAATAAGAGTTTCGCTTCGCTACACAATTAACAATGAAGAATGAATAATGAAGAGTGAACAATGATTTTGCTTTAATTATTATGATGCATCTATTTTGAACTGAAGGCACTTAGTAAACAACTGAATGTAAGATTTTCACCACAGAGAACACAGCGAGCATGGAGAAAAAAAAGAGAAGAATATTATAACCATGAAGGACATGAAGGGGGTGAAACCCCATTGTTATGGCTAATAACAATACTTTTCAAAGTACTAACCTTCACACCAGTCCAGTTTGGACTGGCGCATGATTGAAGATAATAGTATTAAAAGAAAAAACAAAAGAGAACTGGATGAGAAATAACGAGAACCAGGACAACAAATCAACCAAAATCTCTTTTGTTTTTAAATCAATACTTGCATTGTTATTTTTTATAATTGGTTTTTATAAATTATACTATGGTTTTGTTTGGAGCGAATTCTTTAATTACTTTCCAGGGATCATTTTTATCTTTATATCATTGTTGGTTTATTTTATGAAAAGTTCAAAAGATATTATAACGTTCTTTTTATTTGTCGTAATAATAACAGCTTTGGTTGAACTTGATCACATTTATAATTTTCAAAACACTTGGTATGATATTAATGATTTTTTAAGAATACTAATAATATTAAATGCTCTTTCAATAATTTCTTTTCTTTTTCTTAAAGTATCCGGTCAGGTTTTTGCAATCGTTATAAACAAGGTATTAAAATATTATTTTTTATATTTATATTTAAATAAAATACTTTATTACTTATTAGATCCGGAATCTTTTGGAGGTTCATTTCACGTTAAGATCGCATTGTCATTTACAATCTTATTTTTTGTAGTTGGTATAATTGAAATTTTGCTGTTAATAAGAATATCGAGATTCATAAAAAAACATTAATTTAGATGAAAAACAAAGATAAAAACAAAGGAAACAGAC
>DAOVMD010000038.1 GCA_030630935.1 Candidatus Mcinerneyibacteriota bacterium
AAAGAAGGCAAGTGGTGAGACGCATTCAGCTAAGTTACTTCATAAGCAGATTCCTAAATATCCCAGGATTGCCAGAAAAATGGGTCTTGAAGGGACAGTTGTTTTACAGATTGTTGTGGATAAAAATGGAAACCCCAGATCTGTTGAACTTCAGCAGACCAGCGGTTCCGAGATCCTTGATGAAGCAGCTGTTCGTGCAGGGAAGAAATGCAAGTTTATTCCTGCTCTCAATAATGGCGTCCCTACAGAGATGGGGGTTCTTTTATATTATAAGTTCATTCTGAAAGGTGAAGAGATAATTATTGAATAAAATCCTGGAGATTTAATTAAGTTATGAAATTAGACGGGAAACAAAAGAACATTATTGTAGTTGAAGTTATCTTTTTAATAGTCGGGATAATATTATTGGTTGGGGTGGGCGGTAAGAAACCCGATCCAACAAGTACAATAACTATTGAGAAAATTAATACTACAATTACAGAAACAGAGAACATTCTCGGTAAAACGAAAACTGAATATTCAAGTAAATATTCAAAGATATTCATTGCGAAGAAGCAAGAAGAATTAAATTCATTAAAATCTGAATTAAATCCTGACCTGGAAGATATTAAACTGATTGAAATTAACGGTAAAATTGAAAATATAGAGTTTGAGATAAATAACTACAAAACGAAATTGAAAGTTGCAGAAGATAATGAGAAGAAATTTAAGAGTTTGGAAGATGATTTAGCAGCATTTAAAACAGAGAATAAAAAATATATTAAGAAATTCTCCTCAACAAAAAAATCGATTAAGAAAATTGAAACCAAAATTACTGAGATTAAAACTAATTTGGAAAAGATAGTATCTCTTGATGATTATTCAGTTTATGATGAGATTTCCAGGAAGAACTATACAATAGAACTTTTAATGGCTGAGATGAAGGAAGATTTTAAACAGCGAAAAACTTCATTAACAAAAAAAACAACTATAAAGAAACCTACCCCCCCACCCAAGGTTAAGGATACTTATGTTGAAGAGAATTACGATACAGACCCGGTTTCCTACACTCCACCGCCACCAAAAGTCACGAAGAAGTTGAAGACAACTACTAAACCGGAGTATCTTCATAAACCAACTACTGCTGAGATCAATTATCCAAAAAAATTCTATGGTGGTAATCCTTGTATGATTGAAGTTGTAATTGATACAAGTGGTAGTGTTTCTTCCACGAAAGTTTATGTTCCGAGTGGTAATTCTGATTTTGACAATTTCTGTTCTGGTATCGCCAAGAAACTTTATAAATTTAAACCGGCAGAGAAAATTTATGATGATGGTTCCCGGGAAAAGATAGAATCCACATCTATTTTGCCATTTAAACCTCCTTCAAAATAAAGGACAGGAAAGCTAAATGAAAAAAAAGATTATTTTAATCAGTTTGTTTTTGATTTTATTATTAACAAATTCTATATTTGCACGGGATTTTCCAATTATTAGTTCTCCAAATGCAGATTTTACGAATGATATTGTTTATTATCTTGATAAAGTTGAATTTCCTTCTGAAAAAAGTGCAACATATATAATTTATTATTTGGAGTTTTTTATGAAGAGTTTGAAGACTGAAAAGTCTTCAAAGGATTCACTTTTTCATGCAAAAATTTATATGAAGATTAAAGTCATTGACACAAAAACCAATGAAGTTGTAAAAACAGAAGAACTAAAAAGATCTCTAACTGCAACTGTGATTTCAACTACATCTTCACATATTGAATATTTCGGACTTGAACTGAATCCCGGATCTTATAAGATTTCAATTGAAATATATGATTGCTATCCTGATGCTGACGGCAACTTCCCCGAGGGCACAAAATCAATGCCTTATGCGGAAGAGTTTTCAATAGAGTCCAGGAGTAACAATGAGGTTTCGATAAGTGATCCTATTATAGCTTCAGCGCCTATCTCCCCGGCTAAAAAGGTCGATACTGATTTCGTTCTTAACGGAGTTTATGTATATCCAAATGTTCAGCATGTTATCAGCAGGCAATTCCCGATATCCTTATTTTTTACAATTGGGAATTTAAAGAGAATAAGTGGTAATGCAAGAGTAGAAGTTGAATACAAAATAACTAAAGATGGTATTGATTATTACTTTATACGCGAGGTCTTTGATACAAAGTTCAGCGACATTATTCATCCTGTAAATCCACGATTATTTTCTTCAGTATATTCACTGCCAGTGGGAAAATATAATATCAATGTAAAGGTAAAAGATTTAAACGGACAGAATAATTCTTCAAAAGATATTAAGATAAATTTAATAAAATAAAGGGGAAGTTTAATGGATCAAGCGACAAAGAAAGATGAATTATTTCACGAGATTGATAATCATAGAAAGACATTAAAAATTACTTGTAATGTTTTGTGGATTGTAATTGTAATTGTCGGTTTCATTGGAACCGGGATGTTTTTCCATATCATTGGAGAAATGCAGGAATATTCTAAACTCTACGATACAACTCAGACAGGAACATATACAAATAAATTTGGTGAAGTAATTCAAAAGAAACCAGGAGTTACAATTTTAATTACTGAAAAAGGTGAAACGATAGAAAATGTTGAGGAATGGGCCAAGAAGAATTATTTTAAAAATCTTTGGCTTGGTCTTCTTTTCGCTGCAATTACAGTTGTAATAATTGCGTTCCTTGTAAGGTTAAATAAAAAACTTATGAAAAAGAAAGTTCACATGGAATTCAAACTTGAAAAATTAAAACATGAAGGTATTGAAGCGGCGGAAGAATTTGAACGACGTCACCCGTTAAAATAAATTATTTTAACAACATTTTAAAAATGATAATTGAGACGCGATTTATCGCGTCTCTTTTTTTTCTCTCTGTTTTAAGAGACGGGGTGTCCATTTTGTTACATTTTTATATGTAATTGTCGTTATATTGGGAGAGTTGCTTTTTTTATTTAATCGAACCTTTAAGCATCATTTGTTCTTAACAAATTCATTGTTTTCTCTAAGGCAAAAATTTTATTCATTGTTAATTCTTCATTGCGGAGCAATGCTATTTTTTCTTTTTTATTGTTTTCATAATAGCCCTAAACGGCTAGTTATTTTCAATCGTTTTCCTAGGGTTAAAACCCCAGGCTATGCATCATTTTCATAATAGCCATAAATGGCTTTCAAAAACATTTGATTTAAACAGTAATCTTTTTTTATATGATCTCTTACAAGTCTCGTAAAAGTCCCTGTCTATTTTTTTAGAGTTTTTTTTGTTTTCTTTTGTTTTCTTTTGTTTTTTTACCAACTTTTTTGGAGAAGAAACACATTTTGTTACATTATTATATGTAATTGTCGTTATATTGGGAGAGTTGTTTTTTTTATGTTTTATTTTTCTTTTGTAATAAGTGATTAATGGAACACCCTATTTTCAAGAAACGCTGTTTCTTGAGCAGAGAGCAGAAAGCAGTCGTTTTATAGATAAAGCAATTGATGTAAACTATCTCTTACATGTCTCGTAAAAGTCTATGTTAAATTTTTATTTATTTATATCTTTTTGTTTTTCTTTTGTTTTCTCTGCGTCCTCTGCGCTCTCTGTGGTTAGAGTTGCATTCAATTAATTTATTAAGCACCAGTTGCTTTAAAAAAGTGCATCAAAACATATAAAGCAAAATCATTATTCATTTTTCATTTTTACTTTTTCATTGCAGAGCGAAGCGATGCTATGTTCTCGTTAGTTTTTTAATAAGTAACTCTACGTGGTTCCTTACTCGTCAGTTCTCCCGATACGCTTCGCTATCGCTTCACTATACGGGATCTCCTCTCTCCGTTCGTCGACCTGCTAAAGACAATATTTTTTGCATTCAATCGAATCCATAAGCAACATTAGTTTTAAACAATTATAAACAATATATGTAAGCCAATTATAAGTCTCGTAAAAGTCTCCCGATACGCTTCTCTATCCCCGACAAATCGGGGTAAACTCAATCTCCTCCCGTTGGTCGGGGACCTGCTGGAGCATTTATTTCTTTGTTTTTTTGTTTTTTCTTAGTTACCGTACATCCATGTTAAAATAATTTTTATTTTCTTTCGTATATTTAATTAAGCAAAACAGGAGGTCTAAGATGAACAATTTATTTAAGTTCACATCGAAGACCAGGACGGGGTATAACCGGAGCTTGACTTATGCGATTGTAGGAGCAATCGTGTTACATGTCATTTTAATAATAGGTATTAGGGGCTTTGGCGAAAACAAAGATGATCAATTTGACTATATTGATCATTCTTTTGAGGATGAAGAAATATTTTATTATTATCCTGACCCAATACCTGAACCACCACCTCCTCCACCTCAGGAAGAGAATAATGAAAATTCAACTGAAATAATTCCCATCCCCGACTATGCGGTACCAGCACAGGTTGAACATATTGATCCGGACTTTTCAGGATTAAATTCTGATGATAATCCTGATATTAATACCGTAATTAATCAAAATATTAAAATTACTTCTTCTGATCCACCGAAGGGTGATACGAGGTCTGTAAAGTTACTCAGGAAGGATATCCCTAAGTACCCGCGTTTAGCAAGGAAATTAGGTCTTGAGGGAACTGTTGTGGTTCGTGTGACGGTAGGGATAGACGGCAAACCGAAGTCTGTGGACCTATTCACATCAAGCACTTCAGATATCCTTGATGATGCTGCAATGAAAGCTGCTGAATCCTGTTTATTTATTCCCGCAATGAATAATGGTGATTTAGTAGAACAAAATATTCTTATAATATATAAATTCAAATTACAAGGAACGGAAACCATTATAAGATAAATAAAGGAGGGTTTTATGGAAAAGGAAGAAAAAAAGATTAGACTGCATACACGGAAGCGGAATAATAAGGGACTTACTTATGCATTTATTGCTGCTTTGGTTCTTCATGTTTTAGTTGGAATCGGCATACGGAGTTTTGGAATTGGAAAAGGCGATCCGGTCCCTCCCCCAAAAAGGATTATCAAGATTCATGAGATTACGATTAGCAAACCTTTTGAGAAGGAGATCACCCCAATTAAGCGTAGGGAGATTAAATCCAAACCAATTGTCAGTGATTATTCAATCCCTGTAGTTGACGTGAAAATAATTACAGATGACCCTGTTGTTTTTGATCCTAATGCAGATAAGAAGCCTACTACAATTAATATACCTCCCGGGACTTCTAAAAAACCTAAAGGGATAACACAACCTGTCAGTTTACTGATCTCAAACCAGCCTAAATATCCCAGGATAGCACTGAAGAATGGGATTGAGGGAACCGTAATTGTGAAAGTGGAAGTTGATAAACTGGGTACACCATACAAGGTAGAGATTTCTCAATCTTCAGGTTCTGACATGCTCGATAATGCAGCACTAAGAGCTGCGAGGAAATGTAAATTCAGTCCTGCAATTAATAATGGAGATGCTCTTGAAAGTACAGCTATACTTTATTATAAATTTATTATTACGGATAAGACATATACAATAGAAGGAGGGCAAGGGGAATAGAGCTGTACACCGGATCGAGAAAATAATATATAACTGCGCATAAGTCTTTTGAGATTATTGTTTTTTTATCATTATAAAAAAAGTATTCTGTATAATTATTATTCATGTCAGTTGCACGATTGGTCAATTGACCAATCGTGCAACTGAAAATAATGTTTTTAATAATGAGCAATATATGAACAGTTATATAGTTTAGATATAGTTGATAGGGTCAATGATTCCAGCTTCTTTAAACCCTTTTATTCTTAATTTGCAACTTTCACAAATGCCACATGCTCTATCTTCATTTTGATAACAAGACCAAGTTAATTCAAGTGGAGCATTATTTGAAATACCCATCTTAATAATTTCTGATTTGGTCTTATGAATTAGCGGGGTGATTATTTCAATGTTTGACCCAGGTCGGGTCCCTTGTTTAATTGCTAAATTAAATTTTTCATAGAATACCGGTTGACAATCCGGATATCCGGAAGAATCTTCCCAAACAGCTCCAATGAATATTTTTTCAGCTCTGACCGTTTCAGCGTATGCTGCCGTAATCGAAAGAAAAATTCCATTTCTGAAGGGAACATAAGTATCCGGGATTCCATTGATTTCAGTACTACCCAATTTTATTGAGGAGTCTGTTAAAGATGACCCCCCGATAATTTTTAAAAAATCAACATTCAAAATAATTTTTTCTTCAATTTTATTGAAATCTGCAATGTTATGAAATGCTTTAAGTTCTCTATCTTGAGTTCTCTGACCGTACCCGAAATGGAGGAATGCACAATTATATTCCCTTACTGCAATTGATGCAGTAACACACGAATCCAAACCACCACTTACCAGGACAATTGCTTCAACTTTATTCACCGTTCCCTTTCCCCTTTCCAAATAATTTTATGGATTTGAAGGTTCAAGCGAAGAGAAAGTTTCAAGTCGAGGATCCACTCTGCCGCGTCACGGTATGAAACTTTTCCGGGAACTGGTGAAATTAAAAGGTTTTCAAATTTATTTAATTTATATTCATCAATTATTTTTAGAACCCAGTTAAAATCTCTCTTCCCGGTTATAACGAATTTGATTTCGTCAGTAGGTTTTAGAAACTCTAAGTTCTTCCAAAGATTAAATGACTCCATTCCGGAACCAGGTGTCTTGATGTCAAGAGAGATATGAATGTTTTTTGGTACCGATGAAATATCTTTGGAACCATTCGTTTCAAGTAAAGTATTGTACTTATGCGAAGTTAATAAGTTCATTAAGTCAAAAACTTCTTCCTGAAGCAAGGGTTCACCACCGGTAATTTGTACAAACCTTGTATTAAATTTCTGTACAATCTCAAGAATCTCAATATTTGTAAGAGAAATGAATTCTTCTTTCGCAAATTTTGTATCACAATATGAACAATTAAGATTACAGTCTGATAACCTTATGAATGAACAGGGGAATCCTGAAAACTTTCCTTCACCCTGGATACTTTTAAAGATTTCACAAATTAACATTTAAGTGTCCTTGGAAAAAACAGCATAGGAATTTTCACTCTCCCAGATTTTCACTCTTGAAACTTCGAGTTCGGGGGAATTGAGGGATTCTTCAACCTTAAAATAAATATAATTTGCAATATTCTCGGCAGTTGGATTCAGTTTATCAAATGGAGGGACTTCGTTTAGGAATTTATGGTCAAGTTCTTCAAGTATCTTATTCAAGATTTTTTTCAAAACTTTAAAATCTATTAACATCCCCTTGTCATCAAGGCTATTCCCTCTAATTGAAACCTTTACAATCCAATTATGACCATGAAGATTTTCACATTTCCCTTCATAATCCCTGAGCTGATGCGCTGAGGAGAATCTGTCCTCTATTGTAATCTCATACATTTAAATTCCTCCTGAAATAAACGGGTATAAAACTATCTCATCTCCATTATTAATTTCGTATTGAATTGATACAGAATTCTTATTTGCTGTTGCAAACATAATCATTTTTAAAGGGACATTATATTCTAATAATAAATCTTTTATTGTAGTACCTGCGGAGACTTCATATAGGTATCCAGTACCAAAGAATTTCTTTAATGTTGCAACAGGTGATAATTTAATCTGCATTTCTATAAACTCCTTTAATTAATTTTAACATAATATAGAGGTTTTGTCAAGAGGAGTGAGAGTTAAATCGTTCAAGGGTTATATTAGTTCAAGAGTTAAAGAAGTTGTGATAGTTTAATTGTTCAAATGTTATATTAGTTCAAGAGTTAAAGAAGTGGTGATAGTTTAATTATAAAAGTGTCAAATAAATAACAGAGTTAATCGAATCTTACCCATTTTAACAGTTTTTAACTCTTAAGCAATTTAACTAGCTGAACCCCCGCATACTTGAACATTTTTCCAACTCTTAAACCATTGAACCATAGAAGTGCTGTAGCATGTCTCTACAATAACGCTTGAACACTTGAACATTCGAACTATTTCTTCTTTTTCTTGACATTTTTAAAATAGTGTTATATAATAAAAAAAAGAGGTTAAATGGAACCGCTTTATCTTAATACATATAAAAATGGTCTCTTTGAAGAGAAAATTGAAAGATTAAATAAGATATTATATAATGGATGTCAATTATGTCCAAGAAGATGTGGAACGAATAGAAGTAAGGATTTAGGTTTTTGCGGTGCAAAGATGAGAATCGTTATTGCAAGTTTTGGTCAACATCATGGGGAAGAAACCCCAATCTCCGGTCATAAAGGGTCAGGAACAATTTTCTTTTCAAATTGCAATTTAAAATGTGTTTTTTGTCAGAATTATGACATAAGTATTTTTGGGTCAGGTTATGAGATTGATACAAAGGGTCTTGCAGGGATAATGGTACAGCTTCAACGAAATGGTTCTCATAATATAAATCTTGTGACCCCAACTCACTATGTTCCACAAATTGTCGAAGCAATTTTTCTGGCAATTGGAAACGGCTTGAATATTCCAATAGTTTATAATTGCGGAGGTTATGAAAATCTAAGAGTTATAAAATTATTAGCAGGAATAATTGATATTTATATGCCCGACCTGAAGTTTTTCTCAGGTGGATTTAGTAGTAAATATTGTAATGCTCCGGATTATTGGCAAAATGCAGCTTGTGCAATTAAGGAGATGTATAATCAAGTTGGTGATCTTAAATGTGACAATCAAGGAGTTGCATATCGGGGGTTATTAGTTCGACATCTTGTTATGCCGGATTTATATGAAGATTCGAAAAAGATCTTATATTATATAGCTGAAGAAATTTCAAAAGATACCTATGTAAATATTATGGCTCAATACAGACCTGAATGGAAAGCAAAGCAGATACCTGAATTAAATACTTATATAGAGCAAGAGAAGTATTTAGAACTTATTAATTTTGCTTATCGGTTAGGTTTGAATAATATAGATTATATCAAAAAGTAACTTCGCTTCGCTTCACAATGAATAAGTAAGAATTAATAATGAAGGGGGTGAAATCCCATTGCTATGCCTAATAATAATACTTTTCAAAGTACTAACCTTCACACCAGTCCAGTTTGGACTGGTGCATGATTAAAGTTGATAATGTTTTTGTATTTATATATGACAATGCTTTAATCTGTAAAACAACTGCTCTCGGTTCTCTGATATCTGTTCTCTGTTCAAGCAACATAGTTGCTTGAGAATGCTGCGCTAAGGAGACCATCCTGTTTCTTCCATAATTATAGAAAGGA
Source organism: Candidatus Mcinerneyibacteriota bacterium (assembly GCA_030630935.1). Classification (GTDB taxonomy): domain Bacteria; phylum AUK180; class AUK180; order JAQVHJ01; family JAQVHJ01; genus DAOVMD01. The sequence goes on from DAOVMD010000038.1 coordinate 9,221, forward strand.
TAACAAGACCTAATCCTGAAATCAACATTAAAGCCCATAGAGCAATTCCTGCAAAACCTGTGATGATTCCGGTTAGTGCAAAATTTCCTCCTGCTTCTGTTGAATCTCCATCTTTAATGTTTTTCTTCTCAACAAATCCCAATACAACTGCAACAATCCCCAGAATTAAGTTTAAACCCCCACAACGGAATATTATACTGCATATTCCTAATATCATTGAAGCAATTGCGAGACCGCTTGGCTTCTCTTCTTGCAACTCAGGATTTGAAAGTTTATCAGGTGTCGGCGGCGTTACATTTGGTCCAAGTTCTTCCATTCTTTTTACCTTCAATTTATTTTGAGTTTATTCATTTAACTTTAATATGATAACATTATATTTTAATTAGGTCAAGTTTTTTCTTGATTTTTTATCTGAAATCAAATATAATATACTGTTAATATTAGGAGCAAGAAACCGTGGAAGAAATTAGAAATATAACTAAAGCAGATAAGTCCGAGATTCTACAATTAGTAAAGTGCATCTGGGGTGGCGAAGATTATTTACCCAAGGTGTTTAAACAATGGGTAGATGATTCAGGTTTTGTCCTGTTATCCATTGATAACTCAATCGCCGGCGTTGCAAAGCTTACTGAGTTTTCACAAGGTGAGTTTTGGATGGAGGGTTTGAGAGTCGGGAAGAGATACAGAGGTTTGGGTGTTGCAAAGAGATTAACGGAATATTTCTTAGATCGACTCTTAAAGAAAAAGTATAAAACAATTATGTATGCGACGAGATATGATAATAAGGCTTCAATTAATCTGGGGAAGAAGTATGGTTTTAATCAGGTAGAAAAATTCTCCAATTACCATTTTGTATTAAGAAATAACTCAAAACCCAAAATTCCTAAAGTTAGATTTAAGAAAGATTATAATCGGGTTTATCAATATATAAAACATTCCGGAATTCTTAATAAAACAAACAATATGGTTCCCGTAGGCTGGAAGTTTCGATTATTCTCAAGACCCTTAATCAAAAAATTATGTGAGCAGAACTTTGTAGTTTCAATAGGTGAGATCGAGAATGATGGGTTTTTAATATTTAAACCAAAAGCAGAATTCGAAGTGATTAATGTTCTCTTTCTTTTTGGTCCTCCCGGGAAGAAAAGAATATATATTAATTATTTACTTCACCTTGCTTCATTAAATAAATCTTCAATAGGTTTTACGGTTCCAATTTATTCCAGAGTAAAAAAAGATTTTCTGAATGCAGGTTTTGATTTGGAATGGTGTTGGGGAATCCGTTTACTTGAATATCAAAATTAAAGAGTTCAAGTGTTCAAATGTTCAAATGTTATTGTAGAGACGTGCACTTGCACGTCTCGATGAAATAATTTAAAAAAAACAAAAAAAAGAAAAAACTTGGGACATTCTGTTAATGAAATAAAAGTAGCATTATTGATAAAACTTTCTTCTGTCTCCAAAGAAATGTGTTTTCCAAATTTATCAAGGGTGTCCCATTAATCACTCATTACGAAAGAAAAATAAAACATAAAAAACAAAAAAAGAATTTTCACCGCCCCGAAAAAACGGGATAAACTTCTCCCACAGAGAAAAAAATAAACTAAAAGAAAATCCGAAAAAAAAAAGAATTAAAAAAAATGGCTCTATTTTAATTTGTGTGGGTAAATCATCTTATTCCTCCGCATGTTAAGTAGATCATATTCATCATCATTTTATCTGTTTTATAACCATAAGCTCTTTTTGTATAGACTCTGATTTTGTTGTTTATGCCTTCAGCACGGCCATTTGATATGCTATGCTTTATATAATTTATTACTCCATAAAAATATTTCTTTAACGTATATGCAACTTTTTTAATAGATTCTATCCTGCTATGGGTTGCACGCCAAAACCATCTATTAAAAAATAGCGCTGCATGCTTTTTGGTCTTATATCTCCAGAAAAATTTAAACAACTCTTTTAATTCATATGCTTTTACACTTTTAAGGCGATACTTTAGAAGTTCTTCTAATGTTATCTCCTGTTTTTCAGTCAAGTTTCGGGGATTTTTTAACCAGATATATTTAGTCTTTTTCAGAAGTAATATTTTATCATCTAATAATTGTGAATTCTCTTCCCGCCTGGTTTTATCCATGGCATCATTTAAATGTTTAGTAATATGAAATTTATCAAAAACTATTTTGTTCTTAATAGCATAATCTTCTAATGCTTTTATATATGGATCCCACATATCAATAGCTACCCCTTTTATTTTCTTGATCTTTTTCTTTCCATACCAACGAATAAATTTCTTTAAGGTAGAACTCTTTCTGTCTTTACCGATCCAAATAACATGTCCTTTTGTAAGATCGTAAACTAAAGTAAAATATTTATGGCCTTTCTTTCTCGATATTTCATCTATACCGATATAATTGAGATCATAATTAACTTTAGAACGCATCTTGGTTATATATTTATCTAAAATCTTTTCAACTGTATACCACGATACTGAATGGGTTCGATTTACATCTTTAATACTCATCTTTACAAGAGAATCTATTATTACGCTCTCAAACAAATGTGTGGTTCTTGAAAATTTATCTGCCCAAGGAACTTTAACCTGCTCTACACTATTACTATCTTTATATTTTATTCGAGGAACTCTGACTTCTATATAACTCTTATATTGCCAGATATCAAGGTATCTCCAGCGCCTTGATATATGATCATAAATTGACACTTCTTTTCCGGTATTTTCCTTTATCTGCTTGAGAAGAGCTTTCTTTTTATATACAACTTTTATTATAAATGTTTCCGATTCTTCTTCAAAATTTATATTTGCAACTTCCCAGGGCGGATCAAGTTTTATTGTCTTCTTCAAAACCTCTTTACCTATCATTTATGAACCTCCTTTTTAGAGATATTATAAATCATTTCCTACTATTTGTCAAGTTTTTACCCACACAAATCAGGTTAGAGCCAAAAAAATTAACATTGACTTTTACGAGACATGTAAAGGATATTATAAAAACGTTTTAATTTCATTTCGATGGAGGAGGATTTCAACGACCTATGCAATCTAAATCATTTATGATTCTTATGAAAAAGATTCATAGCCTGGGGGTTTACCCCTAGGAAAACGATAGAAGAATATGTGGCATTTATGCCGAGTTATGAAAACAATAAAAAGAAAAAATATATAACAGGGATGTACGGGATTGATGGGATGAGTGCGCCAAGCAAAGCTTGTAATTTCTTATCGGTTAAAGTCCGATATGGGCAAAGTATAGCCAACAGCCCATCACCGAAGTTGCATTTATGGAGGTAA